>BBRT01000132.1 GCA_001417715.1 Candidatus Symbiothrix dinenymphae | reverse complement strand
TTAGCCAATGCTCCTATTGAAAACAATACGGTACGCAGCACCTGGTTTATGCAGGATGCAACGTTTATCCGCTTAAAATCGGTAGAATTGGGCTATACCCTCCCCCGCAAAGTGTCAGAAAAGATGAAAATGAGCAATTTACGCATCTATCTTAGCGGAAGCAACTTGTTGTGCTGGAGCGCTTTCAAGCTGTGGGACCCCGAAATGGCAGGTAATGGTCTGGGCTATCCGCTGCAACGAGTGTTTAATGTAGGACTTAATGTAGGATTTTAATTGTCTGAACCACGATTTTCACAAGATTAAAAAGATTAGCAAGATGACAGAGAATAGATTATCTTGGAAATCCTGAAAATCTTATTAAAATCACGGTTCAAGACAAAGAATTAATAATTAAAAATAAAAAAAAGATGAAATCAATTAGAAAATTTATTCGTAAAAACGTGGCGCGCCACGTCTGTACATTCATAGTTGCGGTGATGGTACTCTTTCCATCGTGTGATGATTATCTGGATGTAACGCCGGACAATATACCTACCGTTGAAAGTGCATTTGCCGACCGATTTACGGCGATGCAATACTTGGGCAGTTGTTATTGGGCACTTCCCAGAATGGGTAATTTTACAACCAATCCTGCCTGGACAGGCTCTATGGAGATGGTGTCAAACAAGGAGTGGCAAAATGAACCCCACATGCAAGTGGCGTTGGGTAACAATACTGCGAGGGCTGCCCATTATCAGTATTGGGGAGGTACCGATGGCGCCGGCTCACGGTCGCTTTATGCCGGTATTCAGGAATGTAATACGTTTCTGGACAATATCGAACAAGTGACGGATTTGCCCATTGGGGAAAGAAACAGGGAGATAGCAGAAGCAAAAACCCTGAAGGCCTATATGCACTTCTGGTTGTTGTGTCAATATGGACCGATTTGCCCCTTGCGGGAAACTACTTCTACGAGTGCATCCGTACAGGGAGTGAAAGTCTATCGCGAAAAAGTGGACGAATGCTTTGCCTATATCATTCAATTGTTGGACGAAGTGATTAACAGCGAGGCCTTGCCTATAGCGATTGCCAATAAAACTTCCGAATTGGGGCGCTTCACTCATGTAGCCGCTTGCGCCTTAAAAGCTAAAGTATTGGTATATTGGGCAAGTCCGTTGTTCAACGGCAATACGGAGTATAGCGACTTTCTGGACCATAACGGCGAGCATTTCTTCAACCA
>BBRT01000131.1 GCA_001417715.1 Candidatus Symbiothrix dinenymphae | reverse complement strand
AGAGAGCGAAATTGCCGCCTACAAAAGTCCATTTCATTTTGTGTTTTCCTACACCCAAATAGACCGTTCCTATTTCCGCGCTTATCCCCGTATTCCAACCGCTATTGGGCAAACTGAAAGTACCCCAATAGTTCATATAGTCAATGTCGCACGATGCAGTGCCGGCGTCTCCCGCCTTGTAAACTTCAATTTGATAATTTCCGGCGGCTTGCACCTCTAATGTATAAACTACCCAGTCTCCGGCAGTAACCCATGCTACGCCGTACCACCAAGACGCGTTGGTAGTGGCGTTTGCCCAGATACAAACTTTATTAATGGGGTCGCCACCGGCAGGACGATAGGTTGCGTTATCATGGTAAACCTGGTCTTGTTTGTTATAACTGAGGTCTTGTCCGCCAATGTCGAAGTCTCCGCCATTAAATTCGCACGGTGTAATGGCGGACAAAATGTGCTGAGAGCCCGTAGGGAAGGGTTGTGTCGCGGTGAAGTATGCATCAAGCACTTCCTGAGCAATTGTTTTCACGTCCACAGTACCGTCAACCCATAGCGTATCAACGGCTTCTTTCGGCAATAAATAACAGGAAAGGTTTGCTACAGTAAGTGCACCCGCTTTCAGATTATTCAAAACAAAAACGTTATTCATGGATTCGTCGCTTTGTGTGACATCGTTTTTGTCCGGATAGCTGTAACGTACGCGGCAAATCTCATATATATCGGGCGCCTTTGCTATATTGACAATACCCGTCGATACGGAAGCGGAAGCTGTCGCGGTAAATACCAAGGCACCTTTATCTGCTTCCGTAAAAGGTTTCTGCCGGGCTTCCACAGGTATGGATTTATCGCCTTCATTATTTGGGGTATAGATGAGGAAGCGATATGTGCGCGGAATGGTGAGATTAGGAATGCTCACCCACGAACACAGGCTGTCTATCCTAATCAGCGTATCGCCGTATTCCACCACTGTCTTTTTTGCTTTCGGAAGAATCTTCTCCATCTCAGCAACACTCGGGCGGCCCGGGTACAAATCAATTACCACCCTTTTGTCCCCCGCTCTCGCTTGGACATGCGCCTGTTTGTACGCAGCCGGATACACCGCTTCCGAATCGACCAACTCTTTGATGTTGTCGTATATATCATCGTTGCACGAACAAAGCGCAGCAACAATTCCTACCAAAATAACATTCTTTTT
>BBRT01000130.1 GCA_001417715.1 Candidatus Symbiothrix dinenymphae | reverse complement strand
GATATTGTTGTTGAAATTGTTCCGTTTATCGACTTTCAACAAACCGTTTTCGTTTTCGTAACCGACAGACACAAAGTAGGTCGCCACTTTGCCGCCACCCGAAATATTCACGTTTGCCTTCGTGTTAACGGTCTGCTTACTGAACAGCATATCATACCAATCCAAATTGGGATAAATCATCGGATTGTCGCCCCGCGCGGTTGCCTGTATTTTCTGCTCACTGTAATAGGCATTTTCCTCAGGGAAGTCCGTCAAATATGCCCTGTTATACAACCGCATATATTCTATGCCGTCAATCAGTTCGGGAAGCGCGGTAGGGGTGCTCACGTTGACATCCACCCGCGCATTGATTTTTACTTTGCCTTCATTTCCGCTCTTGGTGGTAACCATGATGATACCGTTGGCACCGCGTGAGCCGTAGAGCACCGCTGCCGAAGCGTCTTTCAGGATGGAGAAACTTTCGATGTCATCCGGCGTCATGCGTGCCAAATCATCGGCAGTGGATTCAAATCCGTCAATCAGTATCAGCGGCGATGTAGCGTAGCCGAAGGTGGTAACGCCACGCACAAAGAACTGTGCATTGTCCGCACCCGGTTCGCCGCTGGTCTGGTAGGAAATCAAGCCCGGAATTTTCCCCGCAAAAGCGGAGGTAAGGTTGGAGGCAGGCACTCGCAGGTCGGAGGCTTTGATAGTCTCAATGGAGGCAACCACGCTGCTTTTCTTCTGCTTGCCGAAAGCGACAATGGTCACTTCGTCCAACTCATTCGCCTTGGGTTTGAGCGGGATAACAAAACTCGCCTTGTCGCCCACCGTCACGGAGTAGGGGTCATACCCCAAAAAAGAAACCTCCAAAACATCCGTCGGCGAAACGTCTATTTTGAACGAACCATCCAAGTCGGTAGCTACTCCACGAGTGCTCCCTTTGATGGTGATGGTGGAACCGGGGATTCCATCACCGTTTTCATCGTACACGAAGCCGGTAACGGTCTTCGTACGTGCTGAGGGGATAGCCACCTCAATAATCTGCGCCGCCTCCTGCGGCGCTTCCTGCGGCGCTTCAGCGCGAATGTTTCGCACCCCCCCCCCCCCCACTAGACCCCACTTAGAACAAACTTTTTGCAAAGTTTGCAAACTTCTTACATTTAAATTTCTTCCTTTTGTATCTTTTTTTTTTATTTTTTATAAAATTTGTTT
>BBRT01000129.1 GCA_001417715.1 Candidatus Symbiothrix dinenymphae | reverse complement strand
TCAACAAAAGAAGGCGTTGACTTGAAGAATAGTTGTAAGGGTATTAGTAACGGAGAAACTGAAGGTCCCCCCCCAGGTCCCCCCCAAGGTCACCCCCCAAGTCACCCCCCAAGTCGATGAATTGTTAGGTGTTTTGTCAGGGGATATGGATAGGCAGGAAATACAAAGTGCATTAAACTTGTTGAACAGAAAATATTTTCGATTAAATTACCTGAAATTGGCTTTAGAGCAGGGAATTATTGAAATGACTATACCGGATAAACCCAATAGTCGTCTGCAAAAATATCGTTTGACACAAAAAGGAATTGCCCTGAAAAATAATTTGTAATGTCAATAGATAATACTGAAAATTCTTTGCCGGTTTTGGAAAAGTTGATATTTTTATATACTTTTGTGCCCGATTATTTTGATTGACGTTAACGGAATTTGAGTGTGAGGGATATAAAATGATGTTGTGAAATTAAAAATATAATTATGATAGATTTAAATAATAAAACAGTATTGATTACCGGAGGAACAGGATCTTTCGGGAAAAAGTTCGTTGAGACGATTTTTACGAGATACCCCAATGTGAAGCGTGTAGTGGTGTATTCGCGCGATGAGTTGAAGCAGTTTGAAATGGCGCAAAAATATACAGAGAGCAAATATCCGGGTATTCGCTATTTCATTGGCGATGTGCGCGACGGAGAGCGATTGAAGCGTGCCTGCGAGGGAATTGACGTTATTATACATGCGGCGGCACTCAAACAGGTGCCTACGGCAGAATATAATCCGGATGAATGTATTAAAACCAATATTGGTGGTGCTCAAAATGTTATCAATGCAGCGATGGCAACTAATGTTCAAAATGTGGTAGCGTTGTCAACAGACAAGGCGGCTGCACCTATAAATCTTTATGGCGCCACCAAACTTTGTTCCGATAAGTTGTTTATAGCCGCAAATAATATCAAGGGAAGTCGCAACTTAAAATTTTCGGTGGTGCGCTACGGAAATGTGATGGGTTCGCGCGGTTCGGTCATTCCTTTCTTTATGGAAAAAAGAAAAACAGGTGTAATACCCATTACAGACGACCAGATGACACGGTTTAATATTTCATTGGAAGCGGGTGTCGATATGGTTCTGTTTGCGTTAGGCAATCATTGGGGTGGCGAATTATGGGTACCGAAAATACCGTCTTATCGAATTTTAGACCTTGCCAAGGCTATTGCGCCAACGTGTAAAATCGAAAATGTGGGCATTCGTCCGGGTGAAAAAATACATGAAGAGATGATTACGGAGGCAGATTCTTTTACTACGGTAGATATTGGAAAATACTATGCCATTTTGCCACAAGTACCCATTTGGAACAAAGAAGAATTTATGAAGCATTTCAATGCAACACCCGTTCCACAAGGTTTTAAGTACAACTCAGGGCAAAACACCGAGTGGGAAACTGTTGAAACTCTTCGCGAGAAAATAAAAATGTATGTTGACCCTAATTTTGAGGCATAAATGAAAAATATAGCAATTATACCCGCCAGAGGAGGTAGCAAACGAATCCCAAGAAAGAATATCAAACCATTCTTGGGAAAATCTATCATAGCATATTCCATCGAAGCCGCTTTGCAAACAGAGCTATTTGACACCGTGATGGTTTCTACCGATGATGATGAAATTGCAATGATTGCAAAACAATACGGCGCAACCGTTCCTTTTATGCGTTCAAAAGAAACTGCCAACGATTATGCAACCCTCGCCGATGTCTTGCTGGAAGTAATAGCCGGATATGCGAACGACGGAATTCACCCCGAAAACGTTTGTTGCATACTGCCTACTGCTCCATTCGTCACTTCACATGATATTGCACAAGCATACGAACTGCTGAATACAGGAAAATACAACTCCATATTTCCAATTGTAGCATTCTCGTATCCGATATTACGCTCTATGAAAATGGATAAAGACGGATTTATTGCGATGAACTGGCCACAATATTTCAGCTCCCGAAGCCAAGATTTGGAAACGGCATACCACGATGCAGGCTCTTTCCACTGGGTAAAAACAGATGCTTTAATAGAGCAAAAATCTTCTATAACAACTCGAACAGGTGGAATAATTGTGGACGAAATAACCGCACAAGACATAGATACTGAGGCGGATTGGAAATTGGCAGAAATGAAATTTCAATTGTTGACCCAAATGGAAATTTTAACAACAAACAACAAACAACAAACAACAAACAACAAACAACAAACAACAAACAACAAACAACAAACAACAAACAACAAACAACAAACAACAAACAACAAACAACAAACAACAAACAACAAACAACAAACAACACTATCACCATTACCAAGACAATCGGAGAGAAAGTAATGTTTGGGATGATAGTAAACAAGTTAGATGACGACCAATGCAGTAATGTTTTAGATAGTTTTTCATTACTCAACAAGGTTGCTATTGTAACAGGTGGATATGGACATTTAGGGACAACTATGTCAGAAGCATTGAACGAAGTAGGTGCCACTGTGGTGATTGCAGGGCGTGATAGAGAAAAATTTGTCAACACGTTTGGTAAAAGGAAAAATTTTCATTTTGTAGAGATAGACCTTGCCAATACGGATAGCATTCGAGATGGCTTTTTACAAATACAAAAACAGTTTGGTGGCATCGATATATTGATTAACAACGCAATGTATTTAGGCGGTGGCGGCAAACATCCGGAAGACCTTACTGATGAAGATTGGCGGTTGTGTGCAGATGGAGTTTCGGGTAGCGTTTTCAGAAGTATCAGAGAAGTGATTCCTTTTATGAAAGAAAGAGGTGGAGGTAGCATTATCAATATTTCATCAATGTACGGCATGGTATCACCTGATTTCTCGTTGTATGACGGAAGTTGTGCACCATTTTTCAATCCGGTTAATTATGGAGTCGAAAAAGCAGGTGTGATACAATTAACAAAATATTTTGCTGTCTATTTAGCCAAGTATGGAATTAAAGTTAATTGCATCTCTCCGGGAACATTTCCTTCGGCAACAGTTCAGGAGAACAAAGAATTTGTTAGCAGGTTATCAAAAAAAAATCCTTCCAATAGGGTAGGACATCCCGATGACTTAAAAGGTGCTGTGGTGTTTTTGGCTTCAGATGCATCTAATTACGTTGTAGGACAAAATATAGTAGTAGATGGAGGATGGACAATATGGTAAATAATATCAATATACTGTGCATTGTGCAAGCGCGATTAACATCTTCGCGTTTGCCAAATAAAGTCTTGATGCCCTTAGGAGCAAATCAAGGGACGGTATTGGAGCACATAGCCGCTCGGTTATCAATGTCAACATTAATAGACAAAATTGTTTTTGCCATTCCCGATACACAAGCCAACGACTGTTTATATGATTTTTTAACGACGAAAAATTTTTCTGTATATAGAGGAAGTGAAAATAATGTTTTGAAAAGATACTACGAATGTGCAAAACTTTATACGCCTGCAATAATAGTTCGCGCTACTTGCGATAATCCTTTGATGGATTGGGAACACTCCGATGAAGCTATTAAATTGTTACACGAGAAATCATACGATTATGTTTCTATGAAAGGATTTCCGTTAGGAACAGCAAGCGAAGTTTTTACTTTTTCGGCGTTAGAGCAGGCATTTGAAAATGCTACCGAACTCAATGAACAAGAACACGTAACGCCATATCTTTATCAACATCCGAAACAATTTAGAATTGGTGTGCTTCATAACAAGTGTGACCAAACAGATTTTTGCCGTTTAACAGTGGATACACCAGAGGACTACGAATTGATGCGAATTATTTATGATAAATTATATCAAGGCAAGCCTATCGTCAATACAAAAGTAATGGAATTGTTTGCTGCCGAGCCCCAACTCCTATTGCTCAACAAAGATGTGGAACAAAAGAAAATATAAATGCTCCGTAATAAAATGATAATGAATAAATTAGTTCTGGGCACTGTTCAGTTTGGGTTGCCTTATGGTATTAATAATGTTAATGGAAAGACTTCCGTAGATGAAGTTGAAGATATTATTAATATTGCAAAAGCACGTGGACTAAATACATTGGACACGTCCTACGCATACGGTGATAGTGAAGTTGTGTTAGGTAAAGTTTTAGAAAATGATTCTTTCTTCAAAATAATTTCTAAAATTCCACGTACGGAGAAAAACCCTAAGTCGATTTTTCAAGAAACCTTGTATCGATTACAGAAGAAGAATTTATATGGATATTTAGTACATCATTTTGACTATTTTAAAGAAAATCCATCAATATGGGCGGATTTAAAATCTTTGAAGAATGATGGATTAGTAGAGAAAATAGGATTTTCATTGTATCATCCTTCGGAATTAGATTTCTTGTTTTCGCAAGGGATAGATTTTGATTTGATTCAGTTTCCGTATAATGTTTTTGACAGGTCATTTGAGCCTTCTTTGAAAGAGTTGAAACAGCGAAATGTTGAAATTCATGTTCGTTCGGTTTTCTTACAAGGTCTTTTTTTTAGAAATCCCGCTGAATTGCCTGACAAATTATTGCCATTATCTCCCTATTTAAACAAACTTGCTTTGTTTTGTGAAGAAAACAAAATTTCGATAGAAGAACTCGCCTTGAATGCTGTTATTCACAATAAGTATATTGATGGCGTACTAATAGGGGTTGATAATGCCGCTCAATTAAATCGAAATATAAACAGTGTATGGGAGAAATTTCCTGACGAAATGGAGAGTTTTATTAGTAATGTTTTGAATATAAAAGAAAAAGAATTATTAAATCCTCAAAATTGGAATGTATGAATATATGAGCAATTTCACAAGCTCGTTACAGCTCAACTCGGCTGCGTCGGGGGAAGTAAATGACAATGCAGTTCAGACAATAATTAAACAATTTAAATAGTATATAATTATGGTAGCAACACAAAATGATTTCATTCTTGAAATGAGGCGGCTTGTTGAAGAAAAGACCGGTATGTCTTTTGAAAAAATAGCGTTCAAAGTGCCGTCGGATGACGAAGATACTTACAATACAAGTAATGTTCGAGGTAGTATAAACTTACTGGAAAGGCGGTTTATGACCACCAAAAAGGTTGATGAATTGGCGCAGAAAGCTGCTAAGGTAAATTTGCCTTGATAGTAGTGATTTAATAAATTGTATAATGACACCAAACAAAGCAACAGTCCTTGGAAACGAATTAATAGTATTATCTTCGCTGTATCAAGAGGTCAAAACCATAATAATTTATGCCGAAAATTTTACCCAAGACACCACCTATGTGGCTGCAATGAATGAGTTGAGATGTGCGCTTGACCATATTTGTAAGGCTGCTTTTTCAGAGCAAAATATAAAGGACGAATTTAATAAGGCAAAAAGTCATCTTAGCAGAGCAGGGTATGATACATTTGAAGTATGTGCGACTACTCTGTACAGCGGGATTGTAGAAAAATTAAGTTTATACGATGCAGAGTTGCTATCTGATGTACTACCTGAATATTTTGAAAACTACAAACCTCGTCTTTTGGCAATTAAGGCAAATTTAGCGGACATCAGAGCAAACAAATTATCTACTACCGATTCTTTTAAAGGGTATTTTGGTCAAATTAAAGATTTGGTAAAAATTGAGCAGGCTGTTGCTATTGCAACCCCTGCACTTGAGAAGAAACAAAAGCGGAAAAAGGCAGAGGCAACTAAAGTGTTTTTACTAAAAGATGTTTTGATATGTACGCTGCTGGGCGGTGTAGTTACCGGCTTGATAGTATTCTTTCTTGTCAGATGGTTCGGTTTACAGTAAAAATATTATAATGTGAAGAAATTCTTACATTAATGAACCAAAGGGAAAATTGTATGATTTACAAAGAAACGCAGTATATGGAATTTAAGCCAAAATTCAACGAAGATGTTGTTGAAACTTTGGTTGCTTTTGCCAACACCAAAGGAGGACGGGTACTTGTTGGCGTGGATGATAATAGAAAACCTCTCAAAAACTTTACCATTGGAAAAGAAAGTTTGCAAAATTGGATAAATGAAGTTAAGAACAAAACGCAACCGCAGATTATACCGGATGTTGAACTTGTTGATTATGATGGTGTTGATGTGGTTGAGTTTCGCGTTCAGGAATATCCGGTAAAACCTGTTGCCTGCCGTGGAAAATATTACAAGAGAGTAGAAAATTCCAATCATTTGCTGTCGCTTACGGAAATTGCCGATGTTTATTTGCAATCGATGCAGTATTCTTGGGATGCTTATTCGGCAAAAAAACATTCATACTCAGATTTGGACGAAAAAAAGATACAAAAATTTATAGACAAGGTAAATTCTGTTGGGCGTTTTAGTTTGGAAGGAACGCCAAAAGAGTGCCTGGTGAAATTAAAGTTGTATGGCGACCTGACCATTGAAGATTTGAAAACGGATAAATATCAAGCGAATGCTCGTAATAAGATGATTGCCGAAGCGTTTTATCTTACCGGAGATATTGAAAAATATGGCAGTGGGTTTCGCCGTATTCGCAAAGAACTTGATAAGTATCCGACAATGAAACTTAGATGTGAGGAAGTTCCAAACGGCTTTTTGGCAACAGTTAGGTATACACAACAGAAAACAAGTTTCAAAAATGTCGGTAAAGATGTCGGTAAAGATTTCACAAAAGATGTCGGTAAAGATGTTGGTAAAGATTTCATAAAAGATGTCGGTAAAGATGTCGGTAAAGGTTTCATAAAAGATGTCGGTAAAGATGTCGGTAAAGATTTCATAAAAGATGTCGGTAAAGAAATAATATTATTATTAGAACAAAATCCACAAATGACTTTTCCGGAGTTAACAAAAGAACTGAATGTAACAAAAAGAACGATAGAAAGACATATTAATAAACTCAAAAAGGAGAACAAAATAACGCGAGAAGGCGGAAGAAAAGAAGGGAAATGGCTCGTGATGAATCTATGCTAACAATAAAATTACATATTATATGACTCCATTCAACAAACAAATTAAAATTGGCAATCGCCTGATAGGTAAGGGACACCCTGCCTACATCATCGCCGAAATCGGCGCAAATTTCGACAACGACATCAACAAGGCAAAAAAACTTATTGATGCCGCAAAGGCTGCCGGTGCTGACTGCGCCAAGTTTCAAAGTTTCCTTGCCGATAAGATTGTGTCGGGCAAAGGTTTTGCTTCCATGACCCTCAAAGGCGTGCATGGCACGTGGGGGCGCGGTGTGGACGAGGTGTTTCGCGATGCGGAATTTCCCCGCGCATGGCACAAAGAATTGGCAGACTACTGCACCAAAATCGGCATCGACTTTTCGAGTTCGCCTTACGATTTTGAGGCGGTGGATTTGTGCGTAGAGGTAGGTGTGCCCTACATCAAAATCGGGTCGGGTGATATTACGTGGCTCGAAATGCTGGCGTATATTGCTAAAACGGGTAAGCCGTTATTTTTGGCAACGGGCGATGCTACGATGTCCGAAATTGACGAGGCGGTGCGCACCATTCAGGATGCCGGTTGCAACGACTTAGTGCTAATGCAGTGTATTACAAACTACCCTTCGCTGGTCGAAAGTGCCAATATCAATGTGTTGCGCAACTACAAGAAGTCGTTTGATATTCTGACCGGCTATTCCGACCATTCGCCCGGTAGTGTGGTGGTACTGGGTTCTATTGCCCTCGGTGCATGTGTCATCGAAAAGCATTTTACGCTAAATAAAAAAGACAAAGGTCCCGACCATAACCATTCTATGGACGTGGAGCAGTTTACCCAAATGGTGAAAGATATTCGCGCATTGGAAGCAGCAATGGGCAGTACGCAGAAATTTGTGGTAGCGGAAGAGAGCGAAACCGTCATCGTACAGCGTCGCAGCCTTTACGCCAAGCGGGATATAAAAGCAGGTGAGGTCATTCGGACGGAAGATATTGATGTGCTTCGTCCTGCATTAGGGATACCGCCGAAATTTAAAAGCATCGTAGCGGGTAAAAAAGCAGCAAAAGACATTGAAAAGGGAATGCCGATTTTTTGGGAACACATATAAAAAAAAGAACTCAATATGACAGATTACGAAAAATTATTAGTACTTGTGCATAATGACCCTCTTTGTAAGGCGGATGCTATTGTTTTGCTTGAGGGTGATGGTTTTGGGCGGTTACAAGCGGCTGCGGAACTTTACAGACAAGAGTATGCACCGACAATTGTATTTTCGGGCGAAATAACCGATTATGATTATGGCAGTTTTCCGCTAAAAGATTGTTTGCCAAAATTGCTGGAGTTGGGTGTTTGCGAGAATGATATTATTCACGAAAACAAATCGACACATACGGCAGAACAGGCGCATTATATGGCGAAAATGATTGTGGAAAAGGGATGGAAAAAATTGTTGTTGGTTGCCTCGCCGCATCACCAATGTCGGGCATATCTTACGTTTTTGAAACAAATGCCACAGGGAGTTGTGCTAATCAACGCTCCTGCTCGTGATTTGCCGTGGTTTTTTTAAAAAAAAAAAAGGGGGTAACTCGTTTTGACCTTTTGGAGCAGGAACAAAAACGTATCGAAGCCTATACTGCCAAAGGCGATTTGGCAACGGTGGAAGAAGCAATTGCATATCAAAGATGGAAAGAACAACAGATACAACAGATATTACAACAGATATAACAGTTGCCCAACAATTGTTTGGCAAAAATTTTATTGGGCAGCAGGAATTACAAGCCATTGCCGAGAATTTTCCGGTGGCTATACCGCGAGATGTCCCTGCCATTCCGTACGCATTTGAAGAACTTAAAGCGTATGCTGCAGATTATATCTTAGTGTTGGGAGCGGCGAAGACGACAAGCGGCGAGTGGTTGAATTTGCTGTCGTTGCGTGAAAAATATGGTATTCACCCCGATGTTTCGGAGCCTTGTTTTTATAATCAGGATTGGTATTTACAAGAAGATTTTATGGAAACGACTCTCGAAAATAAATGGTACCTGATACGAAAAAATGTTTTTGAAGACTCAAGAGCAGAACAGCCGTCCTTGTTAGAAAAAAAACACGCTTTTCCTTCGGCAATATTGTGTGCATATATTTTTTTTGCTTATTGGTTTTGCACAAAGGAAACTTTATGGCAGTATGATTTTGTTTGGTGCAACTGCACCGACCACAATGGTGATAGAATTTATGTGGGCAAGTATCACGATATAGACGGTGTGAATAAAAACGGATTCAGCATTCATCGGCATTTAGCATTGCGGCGGTGCTATGGAGCGGTTGATGCTTTATGTAGTTAAGAGTTACAAAAAAAGTTATCAACAATTATAGTTTGAGAGGCTGCATCTACAAAAAAAATATTACTTTTGCAAAAAATTTATAATATAAAAAAAAATAAAATTATGGCAACACAAAAAATCATTCGGTACGGAAAGTCAATGTTTGACGTTCTGAGTATTAAATCGGACTTTTTTAATGAAAATGAAGTCCACTTAAATGAAATGCGGCGGATTGCGGCTATTTACAAGCAACAACCGGCTCGAACACAGTGTAAAATATGCGGGACAAAACTTCCCACGCAAAAATATTTTACCAGTCATACAATTGATTATTTTTTGTGTTGCTGTTGTGGACATCTAAATGGACACCATGAAGATACAAAAAGATTTGCAGATGAAATTTATTTGGATCAATATGGGAAAAATTATATAGCAAAAGCGGACACAACACAACACAACACAACACAACACAACACAACACAACACAACACAACACACTACACTACCAGATTAGATTCGGTTTATATGCCTAAGGCAAAATTTTTGAAAGATTCTTTGCAAACTTTAGGTATAGACTATAGCAAATTTGAATTTTTAGATGTGGGAGCGGGTTCGGGTTATATGGTTGGTGCATTACAACGATTGGGATTATCGGCAAGCGGTATTGAGGTTTCGGAGCAACAGGTTGAATATGGAAACCGTATGCTTGAAGGCGATTATTTATCTGTCCGTGAACAAGATGACATTGCAAACACTGTTTTAACAACAACAGCACAAGTACTTTGTTTTATCGGCGTACTCGAACATATAAGCGACCTCACAACTATGTTAGAAAATATTCGGAAAAATAAAAATATAGAGTACGTATTTTTCTCTGTTCCTATGGTTTCATTGTCATGCATCATTGAATCGATATTCCCGGATGTTTTTAATCGACAATTGGGAGGCACGCATACACATTTGTTTACTAAACAATCACTCGAATGGATGTATGCTAACTATGGTTTCATACCACAAGCAAAATGGCATTTCGGTACAGACATTATGGATATTTACCGTTCAATTGTGGTAATGTTGAAAAAAAATAATCCTAATATGGATATAATACAAGACGTTTCTGATATTTTTAAAAGAAATGCAGATGGTATGCAATTACTGTTGGATTGTTCCGAATATGCTTCGGAAATACATGTTTTAGTAAAAGCACATCAATAATCAACAAGAACATCATAAAGCAGAAGTTTTTAGCGATGAAATAAAATATGACTATCCGCAATCATACCACTTGGCTTTCGCTCCTTGTCCCGCAGGGACAAAACCGGAAATTGCTTGCAGGAAACACTCTTTAGTGGTATGATTGCGGATAATCATAAAATAAAAAGACTGTTCAAAGAACGCGGCATTGCTGAGGATGAAAAGCTGTTTTGGCAAGAGGAATAAATTCAACCCACTTCGGGGTTGCCGGAGGCCGGTGGTGCCTTATACCCCGCACTGCGCTTTGTTTGTACGGGGTTATCAAAATTGTACCCCATACGGGGTAGATTAAAGACCTGCGGTCTTCCTTGTCATCATAATTTTGATGGGTTGCCCTGAAACCTTTTTGGCAATAGTTAGTTATATACAGCAGGAAATAAGTTTAAAAGATTTCACAAAAGATTTCACAAAAGATTTCACAAAAGAAATTTTATCTTTAATACAACTGACGCGAGAAGGCGGAAGAAAAGAAGGAAAATGGCTCGTATTGTAAATGAGAATCATGTATAATAAATTATTCTTAAAAAATATTTGATAAATGATGATGGATAAAAAGAAAATTATACCATACGGTCGCCAAAATATCACGCAGGATGATATTCAGGCTGTGGTAGAAGCGCTCACTTCTGATTTTTTGACACAGGGGCCGAAAATAGCGGAATTTGAAGACGCTTTCGCAATGTATTGTGGTGCAGCTCACTGTGTTATGGTGGCTAATGGCACTGCGGCTCTGCATTTGGCAGCAATGGCTTTAGGTGTGAAGCAGGGCGACAGAGTGATTACCACTCCAATCACGTTTGTAGCCAGTGCTAACGGATTTAGGTACTGTGGGGCAGAAATTACATTCTGTGATATTGACCCCCATACATTTCTCTTAGACCTTGATAAGTTAGAACAAATATTGTCTAAATCACCGAAAGGAACCTACAAAGGTGTTGTGCCTGTTGACTTTGCCGGTTATCCGATACATGCCGAAAGACTGAGACAAATAGCCGACAAATATGGCTTGTGGATAGTTGAAGATGCCTGTCATTCACCCGGTGGTTGGTTTACGGATAGTAAGGGAAACAAAAACAGTTGCGGGAATGGGCGATATAGTGATATGACTGTGTTCTCTTTTCATCCGGTAAAACATATTGCTACCGGTGAAGGTGGTGCCCTAACGACGAATAATAAAGATTTGTACCACAAGTTGAATCTCTATCGCACACATGGCATCACCAAAGATGTTACTCTGTTGCACGAAAATCAAGGTGGCTGGTACCACGAAATGCAAGATTTGGGATATAACTACCGTATCACGGATTTTCAGGCGGCATTGGGACTGTCGCAACTTAAGCGTTTGGATTGGAGTTTGGAGCAGCGTAATAAAATAGCAAAGAGATATGATGAGGCATTTGCTGATGAGAAAAACATCATTACGCCGGCGACTGAAAAAAACTACTATCATGCCTATCATCTTTATGTTATACAAACTCCCGATAGAAAGGGGTTGTACAACTATCTGCATGCTAATAATGTGATGGCACAAGTGCATTATGTGCCGGTACATTTGATGCCCTATTATGCGCAGTTTGGATGGAAAAAAGGGGATATGCCAATCGCTGAGAATTATTATGAGCATTGCCTGAGTTTGCCGATGTATCCCACGCTCACAGAGGGAGAACAGGATTATGTGATTGAAAAAGTAAAAGGGTTTGTAAATACAAATAACTGAAATGATGATATTTGAAATACCCCAACAAGAAATATTTGAATTAGTAGTTAAACAAATTCGGAATATTTTTATTTTAAACGATGAAGAAAAGGCAGAATTGGCCGATAATTTTAATGCTGTTCTTCTGAAGGTTGAGAACAATTTCTCTTATTCGAAGAATAAATATTATCATAAAGAAATTATAAGTTGCGAAAACTTTGCAAATAGTTTGCAGGGGGGGGGGGGTAGTCAGACAGTTGACTCTTATTTCAACCCTTTTCATTCAGCACAATATACGATTTTTCTTTATTATTATTCTAATATAATGGGTAAATCCAATTCGTTATTGGCTGATAAATTGTATTATTTAAACAAGGTTTTGAACAGTTGTGATCTATTTCATCAAGTAGAATTGCCGGATATATTTTTTACAGACCATCCTGTTGGTTCGGTAATGGGCAGAGCAAAATATAGTGATTTCTTTTCGTTTGCTCAAAACTGTACAGTAGGAAATAATAATGGCATTTATCCCGTTATTGGAAAAAATGTACGAATGTGTGCCAATTCTATGATATTGGGTAATTGTCATATTGGAGATAATGTTATTTTAGGTGCAAATACCTGTATTAAAGATGAAAATATTCCGGAGAATGCACTTGTTTTTGGTTCAAGTCCGAATCTAATTATAAAATTACGAAAATGAAATTCCCTATTAGATATAAAATAATGCAGGGCAATTGTTATTCATTAGATGAATATAAGTTGATTCCTATTCGGAAAAATATAAAACCATTTATGGGAAAGCCTGACTTATTCGCTCGAAAAATAGGAGCTTGCGCTTCTTAATGCAACTCAAGAAAAATGTAAAAAAACTCGCAAAATAGTCGAGAAAAGTGTGTCTTTGCACTTATAAATAGTCGAGAAAAATGTACAGAAACAAGATTAACGAATTGATTGAGTGGAAGATAAACGAACGTAGAAAGCCGCTTATCATTTTGGGGGCAAGACAAGTCGGCAAAACTTGGCTCATTGAAGAATTTGGCAGACAGGAATACAAGCAAACCCTGTATGTTAATTTTGAAAAAATGAAAGTCGTCAAAAATATTTTTGACGAAGATTTTGATGTGCAGCGTATTTTGACAGCACTATCGGTTTTTGCCCGCAAAGAAATCAATCCCGCTGATACGCTCATTGTGTTTGACGAAATTCAAGAGGCAGTAGGCGGACTGACGGCGTTGAAATATTTTTGTGAAGACGCACCTGAATATCACATTATTGCAGCAGGTTCTTTGCTTGGTATGAGTTTGCACCAAAACACTTCGTTCCCTGTCGGGAAGGTTGATTTTTTGTATCTCTACCCGCTTTCTTTTTCCGAATTTCTGACTGCGCTTGACGAAGAACGCTTGACCGAAGTGCTGAAAAACAAAGATTGGAAAATTGTCAATATATTCAAAGACAAACTTTTAACGTATTTGAGATATTATCTTTTTACAGGCGGAATGCCCGAAGCGGTATCGCATTTTATAGAAAAAAGAGATTTCCGCGCTGTTCGCAATATTCAACGGCGTATTCTTACAACCTATCAAAAAGACTTTTCAAAACACGCGCCAAAAGAAATTGTACCGCGTATCAATATGGTTTGGAAATCAATACCTTCGCAGTTGGCAAAAGAAAACAAAAAGTTCATTTACGGCATTGTTAAAGAAGGAGGACGAGCAAAAGAATTTGAGTTGGCAATTCAATGGCTGCTTGATTGCGGTTTGCTACACCAATGTTTCCGCGTTTCAAAACCCAATATGCCGCTGGCTGCCTATCAGGATTTGGCTGCGTTCAAATTGTTTCACAATGATGTTGGTTTGCTCGCTGCAATGGCAAAACTTCCGCTAAAAACTATTTTAGAAGGCAATACCATTTTTGAGGAATTTAAGGGTGCATTGACAGAAAACTTTGTAATGCAGCAACTTGTACTCAACGAAGAAAACGACGTTTATTATTGGACAAACGACAGCAGTACTGCCGAAGTTGATTTTGTAATTCAAAACGACAACGAGATTATTCCCATTGAAGTAAAGTCGGGTACCAATTTGCAGTCGGTAAGTTTCAAGTTTTTCTGCGAAAAATATAAGCCCGCAAAAGCAATCCGCACCTCTCTTGCCGACTACAAAGAAGAATCTTGGATGACAAATGTGCCGCTGTATGCGATTGGTCTAATCAATTAATGTTTAAATTAATAAATGTATGAAATTCCCTAATAGATATAAAATAATGCAGGGCAATTGTTATTCATTAGATGAATATAAGTTGATTCCTATTCGCTATGAAGACCGATTGGATATTATGCGTTGGCGAAATGAGCAGATTTATCATTTGCGACAAAAGGAACCTTTGACTGTGGAACAACAAGATAAGTATTTCACAGAGGTAGTTAGCAAGCTGTTTGATGAAGAATATCCTTCTCAAATCCTTTTTTCGTATCTGGAAGGAGAAAAATGTATTGGCTATGGAGGTCTGGTTCATATTGATTGGCAGAGTAAGAATGCTGAAATCTCTTTTATTATAGATACTGCATTAGAGAGCGAATATCTCAACCTGCATTTGACAAATTACCTTACTCTCCTTTACAAATATGCTTTTGATGAGCTGAATTTGCATAAAATATATACTTACGCATTCGACCTTCGTCCGCATCTGTATAAAATAATAGAAGAAGGTGGGCTTGTTTTTGAAGCAAAATTAAAGGAACATTATCTGTTTGAAGGTAAATACAAAGATGTACTCATTCATAGCAAATTAAATCCGATGAACAAATAATGGTTTTATCTATTTTATAATCAGGAAGATATAATTTTGAACCAATCTGGTGCAAAATTAAGCCAGCAAGTTGCTGACCAATTACAACTGTCTGTAAATGAGAATAATATATTTTGCCACAAGTTGTGGCAAAATTAGACAGTCACCCCATTTTTCAAATTCCATGGGGGCATCACCGAGAAATCATCACTAAATGCAAATCTGTCCATGAAGCCCTCTTTTATGTTCAAAAAACCATTAAAAATGGGTGGAGTCGTGCAATGTTGATGAATTTCATTGATGCAGATTTATATCAAAGTCAAGGGAAATCGGTTAATAATTTCAAATCCTCGCTGCCATCCATCGAGGAAATCGAAAGTAGGTTGCAAGATGAATGCGATGCAGAATAACATATTTCGTAGAAACAGCCGTCTGCAAAAATATCGTTTGACGCAAAAGAAAATTGTGTAAAAAAAAGGAATACAATCGCCTAAGCATCAATAATTTATATAAATCGCATATTTGAATATACGTTTTTATTAAAAAAGTGCAGTTCTCAATATGCAAAAAAATTATATCTTTGCACTTTTAATTATACCCCCTTGTGGAAACATTGATAAATACATATCGAAAAAAAATAGAACAGACAGATAATGAGTTTGTTCGCTACCTGATGCCGAATGTTAATTGGGATAATCGGCTTTTTGCCGTTATTGGTGCAAGAGGCACAGGAAAAACGACTTTGTTGCTGCAATACATCAAGCAAAATCTTGATGTTTCGCAGGCATTTTATATGAGTTTAGACGATTTGTATTTTTCGACCAATCGTTTGGTTGACGTTGTCCGCAAACTTTGGCAAGAAGGCGTTACGCATTTTTTCATTGACGAGGTTCATAAATATCCATACGACACTTGGGCACAGGAATTGAAAAATATTTACGATTCGTATCCGCAGGCAAAAGTGGCGTTTTCGGGGTCGTCAATTTTGAATATTTACAAGGGTAATGCTGATTTGAGCCGCCGCGCCATCAGTTATGAACTTTTCGGCTTATCGTTTCGTGAATTTTTGGAATTTGAAGGTATTAAGAAAATTTCGGCTATTTCTTTGGACGATTTGTTGAAAAATCATGTTTCAATCGCATCTGAAATTATCAGAGACCTAACAATTTTGCCGCTTTTTCGAAAATATTTACAATCAGGCTATTTCCCGTATTACAAAGAGGATTTGCCTACTTATCGTTTGCGTTTGCTGAACACCGTAAATGCCGTGCTTGAAACGGATTTACCTGCCGTTGAAAAGGTTGAATTTGTTACAATCCAGAAACTCAAACGACTGCTTGCCGTGATTTCGGGAATGACACCTTTCACACCCAATATGTCGCAGCTTGGCATTCAGGTTGAAATTCAGCGCAGTAACTTGCTGAAATCGCTCGAATTATTGGAGCGTTCGCGGCTGTTGGGTTTGTTGCGAAATCCGAGTAAAAATCTGAAATATTTGAGCAAACCCGCAAAGATATTTTTGGATAATCCAAATTTGGCATATTCGCTCGGCGAAAATAATACCAATATCGGCAATTTGCGCGAAACTTTCTTCTTCAATCAATTACGTGTTATCGGAACGGTTGAGGATGCAGCACAGGGCGATTTTATTGTTAATGATAAATATGTTTTTGAGGTGGGTGGTAGCGGCAAAAAATTCACGCAAATAGCCGATTTGCCTGACTCGTACTTGGCGATAGACAGTGCAGAAATGGGTTTTGGCAGCAAAATTCCGTTGTGGATGTTTGGGCTTTTATATTGACTTTTAACTCGACTGTTGGATATTGAGAGAGACGATTTTTGAAAACAATTGCGAGAGTTGGAAATGGAAAAAGCGGTTATTGGAAAGTTAAAGAAAATTTAGTTATGGTAGATATTAAAAGCATAATAGCATCAGGTGAACATTTTCGGATGGAAGCCAAGAAATCGGCTGATGGTTTGCCCAATAGTCTTTGGGAGAGTTATTCGGCATTTGCTAATTCCGATGGCGGCACTATTTTGCTGGGTGTTTCGGAAATCAATAAAAAGTTAGTAGTTTCCGGTGTACCGGCTGCGTCTTCTATGGTTCAGCAGCTATGGGATTTACTCAATAATAGGCAAAAAGTTAGCGACAATATATTATCCGAGCGGCATATCTATGTACAAACGGTGGATGGGGAAGACGTTATAGTGATGGAAGTGCCTCGTGCAGACCGCCAAGTGAAGCCTATTTTTATCAATGATGATTTGTTTGGTGGCACTTACAGGCGGAATGGTGAGGGTGATTACCGTTGTTCTCGGATTGAAATAAAAGCTATGCTGCGCGACCAGTCTGAAGTAGCGGTAGATAGTACGATTATTGATGAGTTAGATTGGACGAATTTAGATAAAGATAGCATTGTGCGCTATCGCAATCGCTTTTCTTCTCTCAAGCCGGCTCACGTGTGGAATGGATTGACATTAGATGAGTTTTTACAAAAAATAGGTGCAACCAAAAGGGTTGAAAACGCGATTAAGCCAACATTGGCAGGTTTGGTAATGTTTGGAACGGAGGATGTCATAACTAAAATTTTGCCGGACTACTTTCTGGATTATAGAGAAGTGTACGACAAGCGGCGTTGGAGTGATAGGGTTGTTTCCAACTTGGGCGAATGGAGTGGAAATATTTTTGACTTCTTTTTTAAGGTGTTGGGGAAATTGACATCGGAAGTCAAAACGCCTTTTCGACTTAGAAACGGTATTGATAGGGTGGACGACACAGAAGTACATAAAGCCCTTCGAGAGGCATTGGCAAACGCGCTTATTCATGCTGATTATTACGGGCGAAGGGGGATTGTGATTGAAAAAGGAAAAAACAAAATAGCATTAGCAAATCCGGGAATAATACGACCCGGCATGGACGGTGCTTTATCCGGTGGCATCAGCGACCCACGCAATCCCACTATTTTTAAGATGTTTGCCATGATTGATATTGGCGAGCGTGCCGGTAGTGGATTGTTCGGCATTCGTGCAATTTGGAGAGAATTAGGTTGGGCACAACCCGTGTTACAGGAAACGTATAATCCTGACAGAACCACATTATTTGTAGAAGTTGAAGTCGGTGATGTCACCGATGGAACAGAAGAACCCACAGAAAGACCCACAGAAAGACCCACAGAAAGACCCAGAGAAAAGCCCACAGAAAGACCCACAGGAAAACCCACAGGAAAGTCCACAGAAAGACCCACAGAAAAACTCACAGACAGACCCACAGAAAGACCCACAGAAAAAAGCACAGAAAGACCCACAGAAAGACGCACAGAAAGACGCACAGAAAAACCCACAGAAAAACGCACAGAAAGCCCCACAGGAAAACCCACAGAAAGACCCACAGAAAGACCCACAGAAAGACCCACAGAAAAGCCCACAGAAAAACTCACAGAAAGCCCCACAGAAAGACCCACAGGAAAGCCCACAGAAAGACCCACAGAAAAACGCACAGAAAGACCCACAGAAAAGCCCACAGAAAAACTCACAGAAAGACCCACAGAAAAGCCCACAGAAAAGCCCACAGAAAGCCCCACAGAAAAGCCCACAGAAAGACCCACAGAAAAACCCACAGAGAGCCCCACAGAAAAACCCACAGAAAGACCCACAGAAAAACTCACAGAAAAGCCCACAGAAAAACTTACAGACAATCAACAAGTAATAATGGATACTATCTTGAAAGACCCATACATTACAACGGATGAGTTGGCGACTATCGTGGGCATAAGAGCGGATACGATACGGACGAATATGTCCAAACTCAAAGCCAAAGGCTTATTAGAGCGTGTGGGTCCTGACAAAGGCGGTTATTGGCAAATTACAGAAAATTTATAAAAAATTTTTATAGCATTATGAAGACAATAGACAAACATGAAATGTACGTTTCTAACGCGTATCGGTACAAAAATTTTGTGCAGCTGACTGAGGAAGAAAAACGGATGGTGCTTGAGTGGCGTAACCACGAGAGTGTGAGAAAATGGATGTACAACACAGAGATTATTCCATTGGAAAATCACTTGAAATTTATTGACTCTCTCAACAATCGTACGGATTGCTACTACTGGATGGTATATAAAAACGATGAACCGGATGGCGTAATAAGTATTGTGGATGTTGATTATGAAAATGGTAGGGTAGAACCGGGGTGTTATAGAAATCCGGTAACTTCAAAGCCCGGTGAAGGACTTGATTTTTTTTGGAATTTTTATGATTTTCTCTTTCGTGGTCTTGAAGTAGAAGAATGTGTAGGAGGTATAGCGGTAGATAATGTGATGTCTATATTATTAAACTCCTATTTGGGTGTTCAACACAAGGGAAAAAAGACACTTCTTGTTCAAAATCAGTTTAAAGAGTTCTATGTAACTTACTGTAACAGAGGTAGTTGGGGGGGGGGGGGCAACCGCTAAAAACGATATTGAATCCCTGCTTGCATATTATCAAAGCGAGGACTTCAAGAATTGGTTTAAATGATGCATACAGAAATAATTGGGGGGCGATAAGTAGATACAATGAAACATTATCTGTTTTGTGTAGTGGTGGCTTGGGATTTAGAGTATTAGAATATCTGATACTCTTTTATAAGGTTGAAATGGTATTTACTGATTCTAACTCTTTCAATATTATTGAGTTGTGTAATGAAAATGGAATAGATGTTTTTATAGGAAATCCACGAAATAATAGGGCGTTAAATTTTATTCGTGGGAGACGCACAAATGTTTTGGTGTCTATAAATTATTTGTTCATAGTTGAATCCGATATTATAGCAATAGCAAAGGAGTTAGCGTTTAATATACATGGCTCCATCCTTCCTAAATATAGAGGCAGAACACCTCATGTTTGGTCTATCATTAACAATGAAACGGAAACAGGGATAACGGCGCATCTAATAGATACCGGTTGTGATACGGGAGACATCATTGAGCAGGTAAAAATTCCGATTGATGCGAATGATACGGGGAATGATATTCTTGTGAAATATTGCAATGAGTACATACCCTTAATTGATAGGGTGCTTGCCAATTTTAGGGCAAATCGTTTCTGTATCGTTAAACAAGACCATTCTATGGCAACATATTTTGGGAAACGCTCGCCGACCGACGGAGTAATAAATTGGGATTGGCAAAAAGAAAGGATATATAATTGGGTAAGAGCACAAGCATCTCCTTATCCGGGAGCTTTTACTTATTTTGATAATCAAAAAATAACAATTGATAAAATATCATACTCTACATTAGGATTTGATTATAGTCTTCCCAATGGGTATGTAGTAGATGTCATAAATAATATTCCATATATAAAAACGTCAAATGGAGTTGTTTCATTGGATATTATAAGAGAAGGTGAAGTCTTATTAAAAAAAAATAACATACTAACAAATGGATAAAGTTTTTATAATTGCAGAATTGTCGGCAAATCATGGGCAAAACATTGATATTGCATTAGAGACAATTAGAGCCGCCAAAAGGGCAGGTGCGGATGCTATTAAGTTTCAAACTTATACGGCTGATACTATCACTATCGACTGTGATACAGATGATTTCAAACTCAAGGGAACACTTTGGGACGGCCGTTATTTATACGAGTTGTACCAAGAGGCATATACCCCTTGGGAGTGGCACGAGAGGTTATTTGCGGAAGCAAAGAAGGAGGGACTTAGTTGTTTCTCTACACCTTTTGACTTTTCATCGGTGGACTTTTTGGAGTCTTTAGATATTCCGATTTATAAAATAGCGTCGTTTGAAATTACAGATATTCCGCTTATCGAATATGTTGCATCAAAAAAGAAACCAATAATTATGTCAACCGGTGTTGCCGATTATGAGGCTATAAAGTTGGCTGTGGATACATGCCGACAAGCCGGGAATAATGATATTACGTTATTGAAGTGTACGTCCGCTTATCCGGCTCCGGTGGATGAGGCAAACTTGATTATGATTGCTCAATTAGCCAAAGATTTTGGGACGAAAGTGGGTTTGTCTGACCACACATTAGGTATCACTGTTCCGGTTTTATCGGTTGCTTTCGGTGCCACAGTGATTGAAAAACATTTTATCCTGAACAAATCCATTGGAGGTCCGGATGCGGAATTTTCAATGGATGAAGCGGAGTTTACCGCTATGGTAAAAGCAGTTCGCGATGCCGAAAAAGCGACAGGCGTAGTGGATTATACCTTGACTCCTAAACAAGCGAAAGGATTGGATTTTAGCCGTTCTTTATATGTCGTAAAAGACATGAAGCAGGGTGATACGATAACAAAAGAAACTGTGAGGTCTATCCGTCCGGGCTTTGGATTGCATCCGAAATATTACAAAGAAATTTTGGGCAAACAGGTCAATAAGAGTGTAGCGAAGGGAGAGCGGTTTCAATTAGGGTTGATAAAATAATGGCGTTGCTAATTAAATATATATTTGTATCTTTGCAACCAAAAAAGCTTATGAATTGTCCTTTCTGTTGCTCATGCATCATAGAAACGGAACGCTATCTATATTTAATTAGCAATGCCGAAATTTGAGAATATTTTGGATTTGCGAATTTCTGTTTACAATTCGCTCATTCGTTATTTAGAAGAAAATGAAATCATTCGCACATTGCCTTTCGATGCCACTTTCAATCAAAGGGCAACGCTTGACGATTTGGACGAGGAAAAAATTAGAAATTTTGTATATATCGCGCATCGTAAACGTGCTTTTCCGTTTCCGGAAGATACCGAAGCCAAAACTATTTTGTCGCACTTGAATTTGATTGACGGCAAACGTATTACCAATGCTGCTATTTTGCTTTTCGGCGAAAATCCCCAGAAGTTCTTTATAACTTCTGAAATCAGGTGTGGTTTGTTTCCCGGAAATGAAGTAACAAAACCGATTCTGTCGTATCAGGTGTATAAAGGCGATGTATTTCAGTTAGTTAATCAAGCTCTACAGTTTGTGCTTTCAAATATTAGATCGAAAACAGGTACACGGAACAAAGGCGTTGAAGTAGATGTTCAATATGAATTACCTATCGAAGCAATTACCGAAGCTATTGTAAATGCTGTTGCGCACCGCGATTATACAAGTAATGCGAGTGTACAGGTCATGCTGTTTCGCGACCGCTTAGAAGTATGGAATCCGGGTCATTTGCCGTTTGGAATGACTATTGATAAATTGAAGAAGGTGCACAATTCGATGCCTGTAAATCCTTTACTTGCAGAACCAATGTACTTGAACGGCACAATTGAACGAATGGGAACAGGTACACGCGATATTGTCAAACACTGCAAAGCATTGGGACTTAAAGAGCCTGAATTTGAGCAGGACGAGTTTTTTAGAACATTGATATGGAGAGATGATAATTATGCTGAAAATGAGGTTGTTGAGTTGGGCGATGCCGGTAACTTCACCAATGACTTCACCAATGACTTCACCAATGACTTCACCAATGACTTCACCAATAATTTTTCTGAAAACATGAAAAACATTTTATTGGAAATAAAAATTAGACCAACCATATCTTTGGGTGAATTATCAAAAAAGATAGGTATTTCGCGCAGAGCAATAATAAATAATACCAACAAATTAAAATTGGAGGGGATTTTGGAGAGAAAAGGCGACAATAAAGGTGGTTATTGGCAAATAAAAGAAGCTATAGAAAAATGAATGTTGTAATTATTTGGAATGGTTTAGGCAATCAGATGTTCCAATATGCCCAAAATAGTTGAAAAAAAAACAGCGAAAATGGTTGGATTGAATAAAAAAAATGCCTAACTTTGCCCCCGATTTTGAATAGAGTTTAAACGGACTTCGGCTCTGTTGTAAAATCAAAATGTAAATTTGGTATTTTTAGAAGTCCCCATAAAAAATTAATAGAGTAATTATGCAAATAAAAAATACTACAGAGAGTATGACTAAGCTACTAAATAACAAACAATTTAGACATGGATCTCTATTCGCATTCTTTTCATTTTTGAATAGTGGAATCTCTTTTTTACTGTTGCTTGTTTTCGCCCAATATATTGCTCCAGCTGAATACGGCTATCTTAGTTTATTTGCAACCATTACGACGATATTTTCGATTTTAATTCCTCTAACCACAAATGCTTATTTTACACGTTCATATTTTACAGCACCGAAAGAAACTTTGCAACGGATTATGAGCAGCGTTTTACTTGTATCATCCGCTGTATCTCTACTTTTTTTTGTGCTCATTCTTTGCTTTTCGAGTGTTTCTTTTGAATTTATTGGAGTTGCTCCTGAATATCAGTTGCTTGGACTTGTAATCTGTTTCTTTCAAATTTTTATAACTTTAAGATTAGAAACTTGGCGTTTAGAAGAAAAGCCGGTTCGGTATGGTATTTTAACTGTTGGAATTGTCTTATTGAGTGGTGTATTAGCTTTATTTTTTGTGATTCAACTCAATATGAGTTGGTTGGGGAGAGTCTATTCCCAGCTCCTAATAGCAGGTCTATTCTTTGTCGTTTCTGTTTTGTTACTTATTAAAGATGGCTATATAACACGGATAAAACCAACCGGAAAAATCATTAAAGATGCGCTATCGTATGGTTTGCCGCTTGTGCCTCACCTTATATCGTTCTGGATTAGGCAGAGTTTGGATAGAAATATCATTAATGCATTTTTAGGTGTCACACAAGTGGGCTATTTTGGTTTTGCGTACAATGTGAATAATATCATATTAATGATTGGGACGGCCTTTAACGCTACAAATTCTGTTTATCTCTTTAAAAGTTTATCTAATATTGATGGTAACGAAAGTGAGGTTAAGCATCGATTAAGAAAACAAATTAAAATGATGTCTGTATTCTTTTTGGTTGTGTCATTTATTATTTGGGTGGGTTGCTATTCCCTTATTCCGGTCTTTTTCTCTCAATATAGCCCATCCATCAAATATTTATTTCCTTTAGTTGCAGCAGGTTTTTTCCAGTGTTTATACCTTCTGTTCGTGAATTTTTTGTTTTTCTACAAAAAAACAAAAAAAATCATGAGTATAACCGTATCAGTTTCGATTTTTCATTTATTGTTATCATTTGCTTTCACTCGTTTTGGAGCAATGTATACTGCATACATAGCATTGTTTACAAATTTTTTAATTTTCTTTTTGATATTTATTTATTCTAATAAATATGTTAAGTTTAATTTGAAACGATTGAAACAGTTAATTCGTAATTTAATGTTAAAAAACGCTCTGCTTTCACAAATTTATTTTAGACGCGTAGAGATAAAGAATAAAGCAAATCAGAAAAAGTATGCCCTCTTCTATAATAATCAAAGAAATGTGGATATTTTTCAATATACAGAGCTATCAACTCCGCAGGAGTTTGTTCGATTTCATTATCAACTGGATTGCAATTTCTATGGTTTTTTTCAAGTGCTTCAGGACTATGCTCAAATGCCAATAAATCCAAAAATTTCATGTGAACATGGTTTTTGCTATAGCTCTTTTGTCGCACTAAGACATTTACCTGCCCCCGATTTAAATAAAGTCATCACTTTTGGTGATTATCGGGGGGATTTGTTAAAAGAAAAAGGCATCGATTCAATTAAGATAGGACCTTATATACATTATGCTAAACCATTATTGGAAGATGTCGCTTTTATTGAATTAAAGAAAAAATTAGGCAGAGTTTTATTGGTATTTCCATGCCATTCTATAGTTGGTGCTATTCGAAATTACGATATCAGTCTATTTGTCAATTATATTGAATCAATTAAATCGGAATTTGATACGGTATTGGTTTGTATGTATTGGAAAGATATAAATTTGGGTAGAGATAAATTTTATACAGATAAGGGATATAAAATAGTTACAGCAGGACACGTCTATAATACTAATTTTCTACCAAGACTTAAATCAATTATCGAATTGGCGGATATGACCATTTCGAATGATATTGGTACGCATATCGGATATTGTCTCTATTTAAATAAGCCACATTATATATTTCCGCAGATTATCGAATTTGATATTACTGTAAGTAAAGAAGAGATAAATTCAATAACTCAGGAGCAATGGCAAGAAACAGCTGATTTTCGTTCAAAGATAACGAAACTATTTGAAAATTATTCTTTAGAAATTACTCGGGAACAGAAAAATTTTATTGGACATTTGTTTGGTTTTGAGTATATTCGAGATCCTTCTACGGTGAGAGAATTAATAAGATGAAAAAATTGTTTGCAATAAAAGTATGAAAAATCCATTAGTAAGTGTAATAATTCCGGTTTTCTTTCCCTTTGCTCTTGCGGAAGGAGTCAAACGATTCAAAAATAGGGTATATACTTATTGGTTGGCACCTAATTAAAAAAAAAGCATTGCTAATTAAAAAAAAACAGTACCTTTGCAGGCGAAATATTTATAAATAACGAATAAAATGAATAAATTATTTAAGTTTATCCCCTTACGCAATTTATATTCTTTACTGAATTATGATTTTCGTACAGCGTTGCATGAAATTGATAAACTAAACAGGCAAGTTTCCGATTTAGAAGCTAAACTCAATTGTTTTAGTTATTTTGCCGAATACCCGGAATTGGCAAGCAATTTTGAAAAGGAATTATCCTATTTACGAACCCATCCGGATGAGCATTTAGTTTTTCCATACAAGCAGCTGAAGAGGCTCGAAAATATCCAATCAGGATATGACAGCAAACGAAATTTACCTTACGTCGTGCACAACAACCGAAAACTGTATTTTCCAAAAACATGGACAGAGGAAGGTGCTGCTGCCACGTATAAAGATTTTATTGAAAATGAAAATATTTTGGGTGGAGGATATAAAGAAAAAGCACCTCATCAATATGAAACCGATACTTTTTGTGTGAAAGAAGGCGATGTCCTCTTGGATATTGGGTGTGCTGAAGCCCTTTTTGCATTAAATGCGATTGATAAAGTAAAAAAACTGTATCTGATTGAATCCGATGTCGTATGGATAGAGGCTTTGAAAGCAACATTTGAACCATATAAAAACAAGGTTGAGATAATTAATAAATTGATTGCCGATGTGGATACCGAATCTACAATCACATTGTCGTCTTTATTGAAATCGGAATTATCGTCTTCATTATTTATCAAAATGGATATTGAAGGTTATGAAACATCGGTGGTTAATTCAAGTAGAAGTATTCTGTCTGAGAATTTAGAAATATCTCTTGCTTGTTGCACATATCATAGACAATCTGATGCAGAAAAGTTGAATGAAATACTTACCGAGTTGAACTTTGATGTAGAGTTTTCAGATGGATACATGTTCTTTGTGTTTGATAAATTGCTACCACCCTATTTTAGACGAGGAATTATTAGGGGAAAAAAAAAATACAATAAACCCGTATAAAAAAAAACATAAAAAAAAATGAAAAAAGAAAAGCGTTCATGTAAAAAAGTGTTGATTGGTGTTTTGAACCTCTTTATTCCGTCAGGTTTAAAACTCTTTATTAAGGAGTTGATATGGCAACTGCAACTCTACAAATCAGGGCATTTTGTGCCAGTAAAGTGCTGTAAATCAATTAGTTGGGGGGGGGGGGGCAAAATGGTAGAAATTACTCGTAAAGATTGTTTGTTTCCGCTTTACATCCGAAGGAATCCTCTTTTTAGCAGAGAAAAAACATCGGACGAAGAGTTGTATGTTGAAATATTTTGTGGCGGAGTGTATGATATTTCGGTTGAAACACCACCGGTTTGGATTATTGATGCCGGAGCAAATATGGGGCTTGCCAGCGTTTATTTTGCCAATCGTTATCCTACTGCAACTATAATAGCCATCGAACCCGAATTGGCAAACTATAAGTTGTTGGTGCAAAACACGAAGAATTACTCTAACGTCATCCCTCTGCAAGCTGCCCTTTGGGATACTATCACAGAGTTGAATTTGTTTAATCCGGGCATAAATAGTTCCGCTTTTATGGTTGGTGCAGATAGTGACCGGGAGCAACTAAATGTTTCCGTTATCAAAGAACATCTGACGAAAACAATTACGATTGACAAGATATTTGAAGACTATAACATTCAAACTGTTGACATTCTTAAAATGGACATCGAAGGTGCCGAAAAAGAGGTGTTTGAGAGTAGTGCAGCGTGGATTAAGAATGTGAAATCAATCATTGTTGAGTTGCACGACCGATATAAAGTTGGCTGTAGTAGAGCGTTCTACAACAATTCCAATGGTTTTGACCATGAATGGCAAACAGGAGAGAATATTTTTTTGACACGAGGCAATTATATCATTTGTCAAGACAATAAAAATACAGAATAAAATGGAAAGATATTTGGTTAATTATTTGAAAGAGCATGCAACTGATGAGGTTGTGAAGAAGTATGTCGGTTTTTTTCAAAACGCATTGGATTTGTTTATTTATAATTATGGAGAACATACATCTGAACTCTATTATAAACTGCCATATAGTTGGGAGCAGCGGTCGTTGAAACAGTTGTTGAAACTGCCGTTGAAACAGTTATTGAAACGGAATATTGTTATCGAACTACAAACTATAAATGCGCTCTATGGTAAAATAAAAACGACTCCCGGCACCAAAAACATCTTGCTGGGTTGGGCAGGATTTCCCGACATCTCACAACTCGCAAATTTAGGCTATAATGCGCTTTCTTTTATTTTTAGTCCGTATGGGCGAAAGCAGATTATAGGCGATAAAGAAAGTCTGATGCTTCGTAGAAGGATACAGGGTAGTGTTTGTAATGGCAAATTTATTGATATCTATAATAAAGACCTGTTTTACCGGTTGGAAAAGCTCCAACCCAAAATACTTAATTCTTTTATCAAACATGATATAAGAGCTTTGTTTTTATATTCAGACTGAGGTTTTGAAAGTAGATATTTGATTGATTTGTTTAAGAAATTGGAGCGTCCTTCAATATATTATGTACATGGCTTGCCGGCAATATATACAGAGTTTGATAATGCAACTGATTATTTGATGGTGTGGGGCGAAAGGATGAAACAAAACTATATTAATATCGGATTTGAGCCTGACAAAATAAAGGTTATCGGTTGTCATAAGTACATTAACACCGAAGTGTCTAATGATGGATTACGAAACTCTTTAGAAAACGTATTGGTTCTGCCATGCGCTTCTAATTTAATGATTCAGTGTCAATGGGATACCCCTCGATTGATAGATAGAAGCATGGTTGTTTTATATTTATATCAGGTGCAAAATGTGCTAATGAAATTCGGCGTAAAACATGCGCGTTTTCGCCCTCATCCTTCGATGGACAAGGAGTGGGTTTATGGTTTTCTTGACCAAAATTTTTATAAAATGGACAAAGAGCCGCTTTTAGCCTCTTTAAATCAATCTTCGCTGGTTATAGGTGCTACATCTACTACGTTTCTTGAAGCGTTAATGGCAGGGGTCAATTTTTTGTTTTATGAGCCGGTAGATGAGCATGGAGCAGGTTTATGTAGCGTGCCATTGGTGCCACCATTTGATGGTTCTGTCAAAAATTTTTCGATTGCGCGCACTGAAGATGATTTGGAGTATATGATTAGGGATAAATATTTGAGTGACCCGAAAGTGATAGATGGCTATATACAGCCTTTGGATTTGAGTGTTTTAAAAGAAATAATAAAATAATAATAAAAATGAGAATACTTTTAACATTTGATACGGGCTATGCGCCACATGCTGCGACCGTTATGGAATCTATTATTCAGAATTGTCCTGAAAAATTGGATTTTGTTGTAATTTATTACGATTTAAACAAAGAAACAAAAGATGTTTTATCCAAGCATTTTGAGAAAAAAGTGAAAAGTTTGGAGTTTGTAAAACTTGACGAATCGGTGTTAAAGAATACAATAAAAGATGTAAAAACAGCACCTCATCTAAGCGGATTCAATACATATTTAAGACTTTTTTCTGCTCAATTGCTCCCTAATGATAAACATATTATCTATTTGGACTGTGACGTACTTGTACAAGATAATATATTGAAAATATTGGATGGAGCAGATTTAAGTAAGCCCATTTGTGCGGTAACGGACTATAATCCGGCATACAAATTGAGAGATTTAACCATGCTTGCACCCATAGAAGAATGTTCAGCCCCATGGATTTATGAGGCCTATTGGTATCGAGCATTTTCTGATTTGGAGTTAAGCCCAACGACAAAATGTTTTGGTGCGGGGATAATGATAATCAATTTAGATTATTGGCGAGAGTATAAGATAGCAGAAAAAGCGTTGGCTTTTTTATTGGAACATCCCGAAAAGGCATTTGCCGCCGACCAGGATGCCCTGAATTATGTGGTCAAGGGGAATTATCACGAACTTGACCCAAGGTGGAATGCAATAGGACTCGCTCATATTTTCACTAATTATTCGGTTGAAAAATTGGAACAAACCAAAAACAATCCTGCAATCATCCATGTAGGAGGTGACTTGAAGCCATGGAAATATGACTGCGCTCCTAACCATCAAAAATTGTATTGGAAATACAGACAATCCACTCCGTGGTCAAAAATCGAATATAAAGATAAAACGATTAAAAAAGTAATTAAGAAGCGCATCGTTAGTCCAATTAAATTTGTTGTAAAGAGCATCATAAAGCCTATTCTCAACCAATTGCATTTGGAAGTGTCAACAACGAAAACAGAAAATGTTTGGTCAAAAAGCCGAATTAGAAATTGAGAGATGTATAGATTTGAATGAAGTGAAAAAAGGTTATATAAATAATGAATAGGCAACGAGTTTTTTTTCTTGCACCAACCTATATGAATTTATACAAGGATATTGTTGTTGAATTGGAAAAACAGCAATATGATGTATTTGTTACTGAAGATATTCTCATTAGGTTTAATGCTGATTATAGAGATATACCATTTCGAAACAAAGTTCGTGGTAAAATATTCCCTACTCGGTATAAGTATTGGGAAAAAATGATTAGGCAACCGGAATTTAATGAAAAATATGACATTTTTCTTTGTATAAACGGGTGTTCTCTTGATAAAATTCTTATTGAGCATTTAAAAAAAATGAACCCCAATATAAAAACAATTTTGTATTTGTGGGATACAAATAATTACTACAATTTTTCAAAATATATTGACCTTTTTGATAAAGTATTTACATTCGATAGAGTTGATGCAATATTTCTTAAAATACGACATCTTCCTAATTTTTGGGTTGATAGAGGAGCAGATAATAGACAGGTGATTGAGTATCAATTATCTTTCATAGGTTCTTTGCATGACGATAGATATTGGCTTATAAAAAACATACTGAAGCAAGTAGAAGAAATGCAAATTTCTTATTATGTAAAACTATTTGTTCCAACAGTGATTCCATCTTTTTTTTCTACAATAAGACGTTTATGGTATAGAATTTTTTTACGCAAAAAGAAGATAGAAGAATGGAATGTGACGTTTGGACGCTATGTGCCATCATTTGCAACAAATCAATTGACTGAACCACAAGAGTTTAATCGCATATTGGAGAAATCGCTATGTATCTTAGATACAGATAGAGCATCTCAAAGTGGTTTGACGCCACGGCTTATTTGGGCATTAGCAGCAAATAAAAAGATTATTACAACCAATAAAGATATTATAAATTATCCATTTTATTCTCCGGACAGAATTTTAATTATTGATAGAGAAAAACCGAATATTCCATATAGTTTTATTACAGAATCGGTTGATAATACCAAACCATTAAGTGGAATTATTGACCTGAGGATTGATAATTGGCTGAAAACGATGTTAAATTCATGAATAATATGTGCGTATTTTGCATTCATTCATCAAGCGTAGAATAGATTAAAAAATTGTCGTACCTTTGTCCCAATTATTCAATTAGCATTATGGCAAAACGAGATATTCGTTTTTTTAACACCACAGGTCCTTGTAATCCGGATATGCACTACATGTTGCCACCGGAAGAACGCCTTGTGGGGGCACAGTTGCACCGCTACATCAGCGACCAACTCTACTGGGTGCTTCACGCACCGCGCCAGACGGGGAAGACCACTTTTCTGCAAAGCTGGACACGGGAGATAAACTCCGGCGGTGAAGAGGTTGCTTGCTATGTCAATCTTAAAATATGTCAAGGATTGCAAGATGTTGATGATGGTTACTATACAGCACCGGGCTTAAGTCAACAGGAAAGCAGGTGATGCCGATTGTCTGTTTTTACCTGCGATGTTAGAGAAGACAGTTGTCCCGCTACCTGATGGTTGCGGCTATTTGAAAGGCAAGTAATGGCGACTGACCATTTTTGCATGCAGTATCAGCAATGGAGTGTAGTTGGGCAAAGCCTTGAGCACCGGTCAGAGACCTGAAACAACCGGAGTTCTTGAGTTTGATTTTAAATGCCCGTATTGCTCGCTCCGAAGCATTGTTATCCGGAGGCACATTCTCATCTTCAAGAAAGTAAAAGAGGTAATCCCGATACTTTATTAGTCGCTTTTGCAAGGCTTTGATTTTTTCGTGTGCCGTGTCAATCGGTTCATCAATTAAGACTTGCAGTCGTTTTTGGATGTGGGTTGTATCTATTTTTCCGACTGCATCTTTTCTCAGTTGTAGGGCATCCAAAATCAGTTTTTTCATTCGTTTGCTCCAAGTCTGGTTTGCGTACAACTGGGAAGCATAAATCAGGTCGCGTAGAATATGAGAAGTGCATATTTGATGCGTTTTGACATTGGCACTAAAATAGCCGGCTAGACAATCTGTTACAAGCACTGACATCGGAAGTCCCTCCGGCATCATTTTCTCAAACTCTTCTTTTTTGCGCGTAAGTCCCGCTTTGATGTATGTGAGCTGCTTGTTTTGAATCACCCACGCCCACATTGTTTTTCCATTGACAGAACACGTTGTTTCATCTGCCCCAATAACAGGACTTGTGGTAAGACCAAGTCTGATGGTTTCGAAAGCCGGAGATGTGCGATATACCATGCGGTCTAAAATGTTACCGATGGTGCCAGGGGACATAGATAGTCCACAAAACTCGTTCATCGTATCGGTCAGCCTTTGGTAAGGAAGCCGCTGACGGATATTGAAATAGGTGACGGCAGCTTCAACGCCGGAACCATAGCTAATCCTGGAATTAACCCCTACCGGAAATTCACCATCATTAACCCAACCACATTGGCAAACCTTACGCATTTTGTGATATTCTTTCACTATGGGACGAATAGGCGGAAGGTCTATTTCTTGACGAATTTCCAACAAGCTTGCTTCCTTTGCGGACAAATCCGCCCCACAATGAGTGCAAAAATCGGAACAAAGGCCAATTATCTCATCCGGTTTTTGCATCGTCAGCGTTTTGCCTACATGTCCTTTTTGACCGCCAACCGGACGACCGGTCTTTTGGCGAAGGTTCACTTTTTGGGTGCCAATAGGGTCTTTGCAGGGAGGAAGATGGCTATTCTGACTGGTTTTAGGGTGCTCATAACGGGACAAGCGTGCGCGTAAGTCGGCTATCTCCTTGTCTTGAATCTCAATTGCTTTTTTTTGAAGCTCATTCTCCTTTTGTAAAGTTCGAACCTCCGCAATCAATGTCTTCACTAAAATCTCTATGTCCATTATATCTCCCATATTACTATAACGGGAAAAGTGTCGGTTTAGTATTTAAAGTTCAGGATGATTCGTTTTTTTTTAGTCCGCTGTGGGGAGGTGCTGTATAGTAACTGATGATGTGATGCTTTCTATTTTCAATGCGCTCAAAGATGTGGCTCAACAATTTAATTTACAAGTAGTTGATGATAAAACGCCAATTTCTTTATGGGATAGTATATTGATAAATTGGGCAAAATTAGTTGCTCCAAAACCGTTGGTTATTCTGTTTGATGATGTGGATTCTATATCAAGCAATGCTTTATCTGTTTTTTTGAGCCGATTACGAAATGCTTTTCCAAATCGTGGTGTGGGTAAGTTTCCTGTATCTGTCCTCTTATCCGGTGTGCATAATGTGAAGTCACCAAATCCACAGACTCCATTTAATATTGTAGCCGATTCTGCCGAATTATCTAATTTTCATAACGCAGACATTGCCAAATTATTTGCTCAACGAACAGCTGAAAACGGGCAACAAATCACACAGGAGGCTCTGGATTACGTCTATGAACAGTCGCAAGGGCAGCCGTGGCTTGTTAATTCTTTGTTTATGCGGGCGACTATGCGCATTTTAGAACAAGATAGCACAGAAACCGTCACCCTCGACCATATAAAGGAGGCGCGTCTGCAGATGATTTTGGCGCGTGAAACACATTTGGATGCGTTGGCTTATCGCTTGGAAGACCCACGAATACGCAAGGTGATGGAGTCGCTTATGACCGGCGAACCTGATTTACAATTAGCTGATAGTGAGGGATTTCGCCTCACCTTAGACCTTGGTTTGGTAACTATCGTAAATGGGACACCCCAAGTGGCTAACCCAATCTACCGCGAAATTTTAGCACGGCAAATGACATGCGGTCCTCAACTCGCTATCCCGCAGCCCGAATGGCAATGGCAGAAAAGCGATGGTTCGCTGGATATGGACAGGCTATTGCGTGAGTTTCAAAAATTTTGGCAGCGACATTCGGAAGTGTGGGAACAGAAATCGGACTATACCGAAGCTTTTCCGCACCTGTTGCTGATGGCTTTCCTTCAACGAATTACCAACGGAGGCGGACACATCGACCGAGAATATGCGGCCGGTCGCGGACGTTTAGACTTGGCTGTGGAGTATAATAAACAGTCCTACATCATCGAAGTCAAGCTAATCCATTATTACGATTCGCCCAACACAGTGAAGGAGGAAGGGCTGGAACAAATTCTCGCCTATCGCGATAAAATAGACGCTTCTGCCCCCGCCTATTTAGTGATTTTCGACCGCCGCCCCGATGCGCAGCAACTTCCTTGGAGCGAGCGCATTAAGTGGCAGGAAGAAGGTGAAGTGACGGTGGTTGGATGTTGAATAAAATTATGGGCATTGCTAATTAAATATATATTTGTATCTTTGCAGCCAATTTATAACAATTGAATGAAATGAAAAATATTTTGATAACCGGCGGTGCCGGTTTCATTGGCTCCAATTTAGCATTAAAGCTGCTCAATAGAGGCTATAATGTGACAGTATTGGATAATCTGTCGCCTCAGATTCATGGTGCCTGTCCTGAAAAAACATCGCCGCTTTATCTTTCCATTAAAGACAAGGTGAAGTTTATACACGGAACCGTTACATCAAAAAATGACTTGCTCAAGTCCATTGAAAATCAGGATGTAATTGTTCATTTGGCGGCTGAAACAGGGACAGGACAATCCATGTATGAGATACAAAAGTACACAGATGTTAATATCGGAGCAACGGCTCTTTTATTGGATAAGCTTGCAAACACCGCGCATGCAGTGCAAAAGGTAGTGGTAGCGTCCTCGCGAGCAATTTATGGCGAGGGACGTTATTATAGCACAGAGTTGCAACAATATGTGTATCCGGCGCAACGCACCGATGAATATATGTCGAAACGAGATTTTGAGGTGAAATACCCCGGATGCCGCCAACAGTTGCAGTTAGTTGGAACTACCGAAGACTCGAAAATCCATCCAACCTCCGTGTATGGCATAACCAAACAGGTGCAAGAGCAGTTGGTGATGACCGTTTGCCCGACCATTGGAATTGCTCCCGTTGCCTATCGGTATCAAAATGTATATGGACCGGGGCAGTCGTTATCTAATCCATATACCGGAATTTTATCCATATTCTCTACCCGTATTAAAAACGGTAATGGAATCAATATCTTTGAAGACGGCAAGGAAACACGGGATTTTGTTTATATTGAAGATGTGGTGGATGCAACGATTTTGGGGATAGAAAACGAAAGAGCCAATGAACAATCATTCAATGTAGGCACAGGTGAAGCCACAGATGTGTTGACTGTTGCCAATACATTGATTGAAAAATATGGAATAAATGTTCCCCTGTCGGTTTCCGGTAATTATCGTTTAGGCGATATTCGCCATAATTTTGCAGACATTTCAAAAATAAAGACCTTATTAGGTTTTGAACCTAAGTGGAGTTTTAATAGAGGCATTGGCGAGTTTGCAAAATGGGTTAATGCGCAAGAGGTGCAAGAGGATAAGTATGAGGCATCTATTGACGAAATGAAAAAGAAAGGGTTGTATAAATGATGGATATTAGAGGAAAAGCCATATTGTTATTTGCACCAAAGACGTTCAGTTTGCACACTCAAATCATTGATGAACTTCAACGGCAAGGTGCAATTGTTGATTATGTTGAGGATAATATGTCCGCACGGTTTAACCCACAATTTCAAATATGGAAACAAAGTTTGGCTAGTTGGATTTATTATCCGCTCTGTAAATTGTATCATCGCTGGATTAATCCTAATAAAAAGTGGATTATGAGCAATTTAAGTTCGCTCTCTCGTACTAATTACGATGTGTTATTTTGCATCAATGGCTTTTCGTTTGACAAGTATTTGATATATTATTTGAAAGCACATAACCCCGACATCGTCTCTGTATTGTATTTATGGGATAGCTATCGACTGTATGATTTTTCCAAAAATGCGGCTTTTTTTAATCACGTTTATACTTTTGATAAAGTTGATGCGGATGAAAACAAAATCAATTATTTACCACTTTTTTGGCAACCACCTTCATCGGGCATTAAAACAGATAGTATCCCCAAATATCAAATCCTTTGTGTAGGCTCTATCCATTTAGGGTCAGATAGGTATAAAATAATAAAGAGCATTATACCTCAATTAGACCGTAATGGTATTAATTATTATATAAAACTTTTTGTAGCCGAATATGATAGTTTTTGGATGGCAGATGTGAGATATTTATTGGCAAAAATTACGAAAAATGAAGAATACACGCTGATTTATCAAATAAAGAAAAAGCAAATTACAGAGGATTTTTTCATTTATTTTCCTGTTTCGCACGAAGATTTGGAGCAAAAATTTAAAGAAAGCAGTTGCATTTTGGATATTGAATTGCCAACTCAAACAGGACTATCTCATCGGCTGATGTATGCATTGGCAATGGATAAAAAGATTATAACGACCAATGTGCATGTGAAAGATACCCCTTTTTATGATAAACGGCAAGTTTTTATATTGGATAGAGATAATGTGGAAATTCCCATGTCTTTTTTAACAGAGGATTTTATTGCCTCTGCTTACTCTAAAAGTGAATTAAATAAGTTGCGAATTGACAATTGGCTTATTTCTATTTTTCAGAATCTGAAATAAGTTGAATAAGGAAAGGAAATATATGAGAATAGGAATAGACGGGTCTGCGTTGCAAGGAAATTTAGCTGGCGTAGGAAAATATTTTTTGGCTGTTATCGAAGATTTGTATAAGGAAATACCTGATGCAGAAATGATTGTCTTTACTCATCGACCAATAAACTGTTTGGCGGGTATGGAAAAAATAACGATAGTGGAAGATAAGCCTATATTGGGCAGGATAAAAAATGTATTTTGGCTTAAGCTGTTTGCTTGGCGATTGATACGGAAAAATACGATTAATTTTTATTTCAGTGCCAATGGACTTTTACCAATTTTGCCTCGAAAAGTGAAAACTTTTGCGATAGTACATGACTTGAATTATAAATAGTGCCTGAGACTATGCCATTTTTTCACTATGTAGCCCAGTGTTTGTTTTTTTAACGAGATGTAAACAAACTGGATTTTATTATAACAAATACCCATGCTACGGCAAATAAAATAAAATATGCAACCAATATTTAGTTATACATATTCTCTTCCATATATCGCATTATTATTATTCTATTTGGTACTGTTTTTATCTCAAAAAAAACAAGCCTCACGTGAATTAAATATTCGAATTGCTTGCATCACAGCCTTTTTGTTTTTTTTTGGATTAAGAGGATATATTTTTTCTGATTGGGCAGTTTATTATCCACTTTTTGAACAAACACCTTCGATATGGTCTGGTGATATTGTTGATTTTTTTGTTACCGATAATTTTGGATTGGTAAGAATAGAACCCGGTTACAAGGTTTATTGCGTTTTACTGAAATCTTTTTTTTCTGATTTTTTCTGTTTTCAGTTTGTTTCTGCTGCCATTGATGTTTTTTTTCTGGATTATTTCTTTAGGCGGTATTCTAAAAATTATGCACTTAGCTTTGTGCTATTTATTCTATTTGGTGGATTAGGGCTGGAAATAAATTTGATGCGGAATATTAAGGCAATATTTTTGTTCTTATATTCAATAAAATACATTGAAAAGAAGAATTTCAAAGCATATCTTCTTTGCAATGTGATTGGTATGTCATTTCACTTTAGTTCTATCCTTTTTTTGCCAATGTATTTTCTATTAAATAGGAATTTATCTAAGACTTTTATTTGGATTACGTTCATAATTGGGAATATACTTTATTTGCTGCAAATAAAGTATATAGGTGCTATTGTTTCTTATATTGCCTCCATGGTTGGGGGAAAGTATGCAATTGCTGTGAGCAGCTATTTGGGTAGTGAAATTTATGGTGCAAGTTATGGAATATCGATTGGCTATATAGAGCGCACGTTTACATATCTACTGCTCTTTTGGAATTATAAAAAAATATTAAGAAATAATATAATGTATGGGAAGATATTTCTAAATTCTTTTTTGATTTATTTTGTTATGTTTTCTTTTTTCTCAGAAGCCTCTATTTTTACAGATAGGTTTCCCGTATTGTTCATTTTTTCGTATTGGATTTTGTATCCGGAATTCTTTTCTATTCTCAAACGGAAATCAAATAAGTTAATATTTATATTCCTACTACTTTGTTATGGTGTATTGAAACAATTAAAAGGTAGTAATATTATGGACGAGTATGAAAATGTTTTATTTGGGACACATTCATACCAGGAAGAACTTAATATAATGAGCGATTCTATGCAACAAATAATGGATACATGGGGCTTAGGGCAATAGACAAAGGGGGGTAATTAAATAATATATAGTATGAAAAAACTTGTAGATAGTGTAAATTTTGGAATTAAAATTGTTAATAACATCCCAATTCCGAATAGTATAAAAAAATGGATAAATGTAAGAAAGAATATAGTGATAGATTCTAAACTAGAGTTGATGCTATCTGATATTATTCGTAAATATACAATACAATACAATACAATACAATACAATACAATACAATACAATACAATACAATACAATACAATAAGATTTGGCTTTTTTGGTGGCAAAGTTTGGAGAAAGCTCCTTTAATAGTAAAAACTTGTATAGATTCAATTATTGAAAAAAATCCTGATTGCGATGTAATAATAATTGATGAAAATAACTATAAAAGATATACTGATATTGCACCAATAATTCTTGAAAAATTTAGAAATAATCTCATAACAGTTACTCATTTTTCGGATATACTTCGATTTAACTTATTGAAAAGACATGGCGGACTTTGGCTGGATTCTACCATTTTTATAAATAATGGTATTGACAAAAATGTGTTCGATACACCTTTTTTTACATTAAGATTTCCAAAACACGGAACAGATTTGTTTCCGGCTATTTGGACGATATTTATAATTGGAGGGCATCGTAATCGTATGATTTTTCAATATATGGATGAATGTTATTTGAGATATTGGGAGGAAAAAGATTATCAATACGATTATTTTTTGACCGATTATATGCTTAGAGCAGCATACAAAAATAATATTGATGGATTTCGAGATTTTATTGATATGCAAGAATTGCCTTTTCCGGGACTGCATGAATTGTATATTCATCGATTTGATGTGTACTCGAAGCAGCATTTTGAGGAAATTGTTGGAAATAATACTTTTAATAAATTGACATATAAAGAAAAATTCAAAAAGAAATCTGTTGCCTATACCAAAAAGGGAAAATTGACAATATATGGTCATTTAGTAGAAAAATATTTGGAATAAGTGTTAATAATTAGGATATCAAATGAAAATTCTTTACGATCATCAAATTTTTTCGCTCCAAAAATATGGGGGAGTTTCTAAATATTTTAGTGAGATGCTGTATTGTATGTCAAAAGAATATTGGACAACTTCAGTATTGTTTTCAAATAACGAATATTTAAAGAATAAAAAGTTATTGCAATGTAAACAAATATTCCCTCAATATTGGTTTCGGGGGCAAGGTCGTCTGATGCTTGAAATAAATAAACCTTATTCCATCTATAGAATATTAAAAGGTGATTTTGATGTATTCCATCAAACAAATTTTGAAACTTATTGCCTCCCATTTTTGAAAGGAAAACCGATGGTCACCACTTTTCATGATATGAATTTTGCCACCTACAATAGGGATGATAGAATGGTGAAATTACAAAAAAAATCTGTTGCACGAGCGGATAAAATAATAGCCATTAGTGAAAACACGAAAAAAGATTTGGTGGAAATGTGGAATATTGCTCCTCCAAAAATAGACGTTGTGTATCATGGCATTGATGAAACTATTCCTGACAGACTAATAGGGGAACGAATTGTACACTATCCATATATACTTTACGTTGGGCGAAGAGGTGGATTTAAGAACTTTCAATTTTTGGCAAAAGCCTTTGCGAAGATAAAGAGCCAAGATCATTATGGTTCGTTGAAATTGGTGTGTACTAGCGAACCTCTCAGTGCAACAGAAATTGCCTTTTTGCAGGAGATTAAAGTGTGGAACGACATAATCCATATCGCGGCGAGTGAAAAAACGATGGCTAATTTGTACAAATACGCAGAACTCTTTGTTTTTCCTTCAATATACGAAGGATTCGGGATGCCTATTTTGGAGGCAATGTCTTATGGATGCCCTTCTGTTATTGCGAAAGCGAGCTGTTTTCCCGAAGTGGCAAAAGATGCAGCAGTATATTTTGACCCTTACGATGTGGATGATCTTATATATAAAATTACGAATATGTTGGATGATAAAGCAAAACGTCATCAATATGCGGACAAAGGATATTTGAGATGTAAAGATTTTTCATGGGCTAAAACAGCTCAAGGTCACCTTAATGTTTACCAATCATTGTTGTAATTTTGAAAATGTCAGTTTTATATATATAAAATTATGGAAACAAAAACAGTGAAGCGGTTGCCTTACGGCAACTCCAATTTTGAGAGCATTATGACCGAGAATTATGCTTATGTGGATAAGACACGGTTTGTTGAACAACTTGAAAATGAGGCTAATAAGTATCAGTTTTTCATTCGCCCGCGCAAGTTTGGCAAGAGTCTGTTCTTCTCCTTGCTTGAGCATTACTATGACCTAAACCGAATAGCGAATTTTGAAAAACTGTTTGGCGGACTTTACATCGGCAAGCATCCTACGCCGAAAAAGAATGCTTACGCCGTGTTGAAATTCGACTTTTCGGGACTGGACACTTCCAACGAAGAGAGGTTTCGGACTTCTTTTTCCGGTAATATACAAGATGCTGTTTGCTATTTTTTGGATGCTTATCGCAATCTTTTCCCCGATGTCGATAGTTTGATCCAACAGATAAATGAAGAAAAATCAGGTATTTCTTCTATCAGAAAAATTATTAACAAGGCGGGAACGAAGGGCGTGAAAATTTTTGTCATCATTGACGAATACGACCATTTTGCCAACGACCTTATCGCCATGGGTACCCAATTAGGCACAGATGTTTACCACAACATGGTACACGCAAACGGACTTGTCCGCGATTTTTACGAGGCTCTGAAGACGGGCACGAAAACCGCCATCGACCGCATCTTCATCACCGGCATATCACCCGTGATGTTGGACGACCTCACAAGCGGGTTTAACATTGCCGTCAATCTCACGCTAAAACCAAAGTATAACGAAATGATGGGTTTCACGCAACAGGAAGTAGATGCCCTGATGGACGAAACGGGCGTTGACCCAAACTTAATCAATGTGGATATGGAAACATATTATGATGGCTACCTTTTTCATCCGGATGGGAAAAACAGGGTCTATAATCCTTCTATGATTCTCTATTTTTTTTATCAAATATTGGATGAGGGACGACCGCCTGAAAACATCATTGACGACAACCTGAAGACCGACTACAACCGTTTGCGCCGCATGGTTCAAAACGAAGAAAACCGCAACAAGTTGATGGAAATTGTTCAAAACAACGGAATCGTGTCCGATGTTATCAGCAAATTTTCGATTGACCGATTGGAAGACACCAAATATTTTATATCCCTGCTTTTTTATATGGGATTGCTCACGGTGGATAAATATCAAGATGATACTCTTATCTTAAAAATTCCAAACTACTCTATTAGAACGGTTTACTGGGAGTATTTGGAACAGTTGACACTGGACTGGAACGAGGATGTCGTAATTGATGTGCGAGCACAAAGTGCTGCGGTCAGGGAATTGGCGCATCACGGCAATCTGCACCCCTATATCGAATATGTGAGCCGTAATATTCTCAACCGCTTGTCGAACCGCGACTTGCAACAGTTCAATGAAAAGTACATCAAAATCATGCTGCTCAACGGCTTGTTTCAAAGCAAATTGTACGTGCCGCTCACTGAAAAAGAAGTGGAAAACGGTTATATTGACATTTTTTTGCAACGTAGCCCTCGACTTCCCAACATCAAATACGAATGGGTGTGGGAACTCAAGTATCTCAAAAAGGGAGATAGAAAAGCATTGCATTCAGCACGGAATGATGCCCGCGCACAATTGGAGAAATACCGAAACTCGCACGAATTTGCCGAGCGTACCGATGTGCGCTTCGCTTCGATTATTTTTATTGGTAAGGACAAGTTTGAGATTGAGGAAGATAAAAATAATGATAGAATGCTACTATAAAATTGCACGATAAATTTGTTGTTCAGATGGATAAAATGAAAAAAGCATCGGTTTGCATCGCCACATACAACGGCGAAAAATACATAAAAGAGCAGTTGGATTCTATCCTCTCTCAAATAGGAAGTGAGGATGAGGTGATTATATCAGATGATGGCTCCACAGATGGGACAATTAATGTCATAAAAGAGATACCGGATTCGAGAATAAAACTAATTTTTAATGATGGAAGACATGGTTATACCGGAAATTTTGAAAATGCGTTAAATCATTCATCAGGAGATTACATCTTCTTGTCTGATCAGGACGATGTTTGGTTGCCGGAGAAATGTAAAATAGTATGCGAGCTTTTGTCTCAATATGATTTGGTTGTAACAAATTCAAAGGTTACAGATGAAAATTTGAATGTGAAAAAAGAGTCCTTTTTTGATATTTATAATTCGGGAACAGGTATTTTGAAAAACATTATCATTTGCAGTACTTATTATGGCTCTTGTATGGCTTTGCGACAAAATATATTGCCGTATGTATTGCCTGTTCCAAAAACGAAAATGATAGATTACGATGTTTGGATTGGATTGGTTGCTGAAGTTGTGGGCAAAGTTTTTTTTTGCCGGACTCCTCTTCTGCTCTATCGACGAGTGGAACAATCAATAACTTCCACTGAGTCCTTACTGAAGCGAAGTGAGCACCCTTTGTGGTGGAAAGTATATAAAAGGTTGGTTCAGTTATATCTTATAAGTGAGTTCTATTTTCAATATAAAATCACCAAATTATGGAAAAAGATTTTTTGATTGTAGGTGCAGGACTTTTCGGCTCTGTTGTTGCTCATGAGTTGACAAAGAGGGGCTATTCCTGCCTTGTGATAGACAAGCGTCCGCATATTGGCGGAAATGTTTATACGGAATCCATTAAGGGTATTAATGTTCATAAGTATGGTGCCCATATCTTTCATACAAATAATAAAGGGGTGTGGGACTATGTCAATTCTTTGGTTGAGTTTAACAGATATACCAATTCTCCGGTTGCCAATTACAAAGGGAAACTGTATAATTTACCTTTTAATATGAATACATTTTATCAAATGTGGGGAGTGACTACTCCGCAGGAGGCTGAGGCAAAAATAAAAGAACAGCGCGAGATTTCGGGGATAAAACAACCTGCAAATTTGGAAGAACAGGCAATTTCTTTGGTCGGGAAAGATATTTACGATTATTTAGTAAAAGAATATACCGAAAAGCAATGGGGGCGCAAGGCGACAGAACTCCCCGCCTTTATTATAAAAAGGCTCCCGGTTAGGTTCACGTTTGACAACAATTATTTTAGCGATAAGTATCAGGGTATTCCAATAGGAGGTTATACAGCGTTGGTGCAACGCTTGCTTGAAGGTATTGAGGTTCGGTTGGATACAGATTTTTTTTCAAATCGAAAATATTTTCTGAATTTTGCGAACAAGGTTATTTTTACCGGCGAAATAGATAAATTTTTTGATTATTGTTACGGTTATTTAGAATATCGAAGTCTCCATTTTGAAACAGAATTGTTGGAAAACATATCTAATTTTCAGGGGAATGCCGTGATTAATTATACCGACAAAGAAACATCTTACACGCGCATAATTGAGCATAAGCATTTTGAATTTGGAACACAAAATGATACGGTCATAACCAAAGAATATTCGCGAGAATGGGAGTTGGGCGAAGAACCGTATTATCCAATAAATGATGACAGAAATAGCACTCTTTTGAAGCAATACGAGTCTTTGGCAAATCAGCAATCGAAAGTAATTTTCGGAGGGCGTTTGGCTGAATATAAGTATTATGATATGCATCAGGTGATAGAAAAGGCATTGGATTTAGTAGAAAATCTTACTATTTAATAGTTATGAAAATTTATATTGCAACGCACAAAAAATATCTGATGCCTGATGATGAGCTATATTTGCCGCTTCATGTTGGAAAACGGGGGAAGCTAAACATTGGGTATAGGGGCGATGATGATGGTGAAAATATTTCGGTTAAAAACCCCTCGTTTTGTGAATTGACCGGATTGTATTGGATTTGGAAAAACGTGAATGAAGATTATATAGGATTAGTACATTATAGGCGATATTTTTCTGTCACACTATACATAAATAGGAAGTTATATCCTTTTGAATCCATTTTAAATTCGGACGAAATAACGTCGCTGATTCCTAAATATAAGATAATTGTCCCTCGAAAGCAGGTTTACCTTATTGAGTCGCTATATTCACACTATGCTCATACACACGATAAAGTGCATTTAGATATCACACGTCAGATTATTGAGGAAAAATATCCGGATTATTTAATAGATTATGACAAGGTATCGAAGCAGATATATGGTTATATGTTTAATATGTTCATTATGGATAAATCTTTGCTTGACTCTTATTGCCAATGGCTTTTTGATATTTTGTTTGAACTGGAAAAACGCGTAGATATTTCAAATCTATCCACTTTCCAAAAACGACTGTTTGGACGTGTCAGCGAAATTCTTTTTAATGTATGGTTGACTCATTTACTAAGGCATGAGCCTGATTTAGCATACAAAGAAATACCATACATATACATTGGAAAAATAAATTGGATAAGAAAAGGAGCTTCGTTTATTCTGGCAAAGATAAATAATCGGAAGTATGAAGGGAGTTTCTGATTAAAAAATATTGGTATTCCACTACCATTTTGAAGAAGCGATTGCAGACTTTGGTATAACGATAATGATTATAAATTTTTGAAATAATTTTACGGTTGTCACGGCAAGTTCACGGCAAGTTCAAGGTAAGTTCAATTAATAACTGCGAAAATAATTTGCAAAGTAGAACAATTTTAGTTACCTTTGCGCCGAAATAAAAAAAATAGTAATATGGATTTTACAAAATCACAAAAGAAAACTGCCCGCGAACTAATCAACAAAGCCCTCCAAAACGAAAGCAGGGAATGTTTAGAAAAGGCAGAAGCATTGCTGCAAAATTGCAAGCATAACGATTTGTCCAATTATCAAATATGCGTAGATTTGTCCAATTTGATAACAAATTTTGACAAATATGTGGCGAAGCGGTATGATGGGCTACCAAGTTCATACTATTTTACTGCAATAATTGGATTGTATGTGGATGAGGCGTTGACAGGTGAGGATTTGGATGCTTTGGGTGAGGCTGCAAAAGCTGCGATATTGAGGGGAGCTGGGATTTTTGACGGTAAAATTTTTACAGAGCGATTTTGAAAAGAAATTAACCTATTCCGAAATGACTCAGGAATTAGATATAAATCAATACAGTGATATGCTTCGGCAAATCATTGCCGAAATCAAAGGTACGCGCATAGTCGTTGCTCACAGACTAAATTCGGCAATGATGCAGATGTATTGGAATATTGGCAGGCGACTTTCAGAGGAGAAACTCGAAAAGGGATATGGAGGTAGCGTAGTGAAACGCCTTGCCACTGATTTGCAGCAGGAATTTCCTAACACTACGGGGTTTTCGCCACGCAACTTATGGAATATGAAAAACTTCTTCGAGTTTTATGCCTTGACTGATGAAAAAGTGCAACGCAGCGTTGCACTTTTGCCATGGCGGCACAATATACTGATAATGAGTAAGGTAAAATCAATTCAAGAGGCAGAGTTTTATATCAAATCTGCTCTTGAAATGGGTTTGACACGAGATGTTTTGCTCAATTTTATCAAAGCCGACACTTATCGTCATAAAGTTTTAGAGCCTAAAATGCACAATTTTGCGCTCACTTTGCCCGAACATTTGCAAGAACAGGCTGATGAGATACTGAAGGCGACCTATAATCTCGAAATGCTTGGGCTGAAACACCCTATCAAGGAGCGTGAATTGGAACAGCGATTAGTGGAAAAAATAAAATTCTTTCTCCTCGAACTCGGTTCCGGATTTACCTTTATCGGAAACCAATACCGAATAACACACAACGATAAGGATTATTTTGTCGATTTGTTGTTTTTCAACAGAAAAATACATTCTTTGGTAGCGATTGATTTAAAAATTGGAGAATTTGAACCGGAATTTGTCGGCAAAATGAACTATTATCTTGGTTTGCTTGATGACAAAATAAAACAAGAAGATGAAAATCCGTCAATAGGTATAGTTCTTTGTGCCGACAAAGGAAAGGTAGATATTGAATTGGCGTTACGTGACTTTCACAAACCGATTGGCGTTGCCGAATATATGTTGCATTTCCCGGAGAAAGAAATTAAAGAGATGATTAACAAGGAAATGATAGAATTTGCTGAAATAGAGAAACATGAATTAAAGATAGCAAATCCGGTGATATTATCAAGACGAAAAACAAAAGCGCAAAAATCCGTTTGAGAAATAATTTGCGGTGTGGAACAATTTTAGTTACCTTTGCGCCGAAATAAAAAAAATAGTAATATGGATTTTACAACCGCACAAAAGAAAACCGCCCGCGAACTAATCAACAAAGCCCTCCAAAAGGACAGCAGGGAATGTTTGGAAAAAGCAGAAGCATTGCTGCAAAATCGCAAGCATGATGCTTTCCAATCATCACACATGCGTGGATTTGTCCAAATTGATGGCAAATTTTGACGATTATATGGCGAAGCAATATGGTAGGCTACAAAAGTTGTTATATTGAGGGGAGCTACGCTTTGTGATGGTAAAATTTTCACAGAGCAATTTTAACAAGATATACCTCAATCACGATAATATGTATAGTAAGGAAACCCAACATAC
>BBRT01000128.1 GCA_001417715.1 Candidatus Symbiothrix dinenymphae | reverse complement strand
GTGCAGTTGTCGTTGCAGGACGAGTATGCCGCTCGGTTGGGTAAAGCGTCCGGCTATCCCGATTACAGCCTGTTTATGGTCAATACGGGTGCGGAAGCCAACGAAAATGCGCTGAAATTGGCATCTTTCTACAACAAGCGTAAAAAAGTAGTGGCTTTTCAACATTCGTTTCACGGGCGAACGGCTGCTGCGGTGCGCGTGACCGACATTCCCAAATATTGGGCACCGATGAATGACGATTTGGAAGTTGCATTTTTGCCTTGGAACGACATTCACGCCGTGCGCGAAGCACTGAAAAACTGTGATGTTTCATCGGTCATTATCGAGGGCATTCAGGGAATTGGCGGCATCATCGTGCCTGACCCGCAGTTTTTGCAGATTTTGCGTCAAGTGTGCACGGAAACTAACACCGTGCTGATTTTGGACGAGATACAGTCGGGCTACGGGCGCACGGGCAAGTTTTTTGCCCACCAGTTTGCCGACATTCGCCCCGACCTGATTACGATTGCGAAAGGCATGGGCAACGGTTTTCCGATGTCGGGCGTACTCATCGCACCGAAGTTTGAGGCGATACACGGGCAACTCGGTACCACTTTTGGCGGCAACCAATTGGCATGCACGGCTGCGCTTGCGGTGCTCGAAGTGATGGAAGAAGAAAATTTGCTCGACAACGCCGCCAAAGTGGGCAAACATCTGATGGACGAACTGCGCAACCTCCCCGAAATCAAGGAAGTGCGCGGACATGGTTTGATGATTGGCGTCGAATTTGACGAGCCTGTCAAACCGATGCGCGACAAGTTGCTGTTCGATGAAAAAGTGTTCACCGGCGCAACCGGCACGCATATTTTCCGTCTGTTGCCGCCACTTTGTGTTACACACGAGCTTGCGGACGAGTTTTTAGTGCGCTTCAAAAGAGTGTTGCGCGGCTGAATTTTTTTTACTTACAAATCTTCTGAATTTCCTACGATTGTTATTTTATATAAATGACATTGCCTACGCGGCGTTCGCCTGCATGGTCAAATTGTTTGTTATCGCACGGATAATTCACCACGCCGTTATCAGGCTCGCCGCGCACATACATGGTTGATGAACCGCCCCCGTCGAAATTCATTTCTTGCTCACAACCCAGCGATTTTGCCAAAACATACAGTTCGTAGAGGCTTATTCCGGCAGCATTCGCATTTCTTCCGTCAACTACCATCAACAAGATAGTTCCATCTGCTTT
>BBRT01000127.1 GCA_001417715.1 Candidatus Symbiothrix dinenymphae | reverse complement strand
AGCGTTTGTTACCACCGACACCGGTGAAGAGCAATGCGTGGGTGTTGTTCCGCTGACACGCCGCGGAGAGGCATACCTTGTGGAGATGACGATATATGGCAACGAACGGGAGAAAATGCAGCAAGCGTTGCTCCATTTCAAAGCTTATGATGCCTCCGCAGGGGTTGTTTACAGCAAGGTAACGACCGAAAACCCGACAGAGATTCCTTTTATAGAAGGTGACACTTACGGCTCTATCGACCCTATGGACCCTGTCAGGATGAATATAGTACAGGAGTATGTAGAGCAGCGCGTGCATTTGGCAAGGGGCTGGACATGGGTGTCGTTAAACACCCTGCCGGTGGGCAACGACACTCTGGTAGCGTCCGTCTTTGCACCGGTGAAGGCACAAACGCTGCAGGCAAAAGACCGCCATTATATAGTCCGTCCCACCGCCACCGGCTGGGCAGGCAATATGGAAGGAGTAGGAGCCGGTAGGATGTACAAGATGCAGATGACAGAATCCACCACATTGCCCGTCAACGGCAAGAAAATAGAGCCCGGCAATGTGCCCATAACCGTGCACAGCGGCTGGACATGGCTTGCCTACACACCAAACTTCAATATGTCGCTGAACGATGCCCTGGCAGATTTGCAGCCGATGGAAGATGATGTTATCAAGAGTCAAAGCGGTTTTGCAACGTATATAAACGGCGGCTGGCTGGGCAGCATGGAGAATATGGAAGCCGGCACAGGCTATCTTTATCGGTCGAAGGCAAGTGTTGGAAAGACATTCTACTATCCGGCAAATCCGTCTTCTACCGTCCATGTATCGGCAACAGCGGCTGCAACGGCGGCAACAGCGGCAACAGCAACAGCCGCGACAGTAGCCGCAACCGCCGAGCCGACACATTGGAAGCCAATCAGCGCAGCACAATATTCCGGCAACATGAGCATCATAGCCGAAGTGCGGGATAATGAAGAGTTGCTCACTCGTGCGGAGGTAGCCGTGTTTGCAGGCGAAGAGTGCCGCGGTGTGGTGAAGACCAACGACAAAGGGATGCTGTTCATCTCCGTAGCAGGCGATGCAGATGTACCGCTCACGTTCCGAGTATATGACACGGCGAAAGGTGTTGAGCGCGAGGTGATGCAGGAAGAGAGGTATCAGAGCGATGCGATATTGGGTGCAGTGAAGGCGCCGCATGTGATAGCATTGCATTCGCTAAGCATGGGCGAAAACATCCGCATCTA
>BBRT01000126.1 GCA_001417715.1 Candidatus Symbiothrix dinenymphae | reverse complement strand
CGGGGAAGACTACTCTGTCGGAAGCGTTGCTTTTGGAGAGTGGCGTGATAAAACGCCGTGGGTCAGTGGCTAATGGAAATACCGTTACGGATTATTTCCCGGTGGAAAAAGAGTATGGCTACTCGGTTTTTTCGACCATTTTTAGTGTCGAATGGCTGGGTAAGAAGTTGAATTTTGTGGACACGCCGGGGTCGGACGACTTCGCGGGGAGTGCCGTTTCCGCGCTCAATGTGACCGACACGGCGTTGATGGTGCTTAATGCGCAGTATGGCGTGGAGGTGGGCACCAACAACCTGTTTCGCTACACCGATGCACTGCAAAAGCCGGTGATTTTCCTTGTCAATCAGTTAGATAAGGAAACGGCGGATTACGACAAAACGCTGGCGATGCTGAAAGAAACGTATGGCAGCAAGGTGATTCAAATTCAGTATCCGGTGCAAACCGGCGCAAATTTTCACCAGATGGTGGACGTGCTGAAAATGAAACTCTACCAATGGAAACCCGAAGGCGGCACACCCGACATCCTGGAAATTCCCACTTCCGAAATCGAGAAAGCGCAAAACTTGCACAATCTTTTGGTGGAAGCTGCCGCCGAAAACGACGAAGGGCTGATGGAAAAATTCTTCGATGCAGGCAGCCTCACCGAAGACGAAATGCGCGAAGGCATCCGCAAGGGGCTATTGGCGCGCGGAATGTTCCCCGTGATTTGCGCTTCGGCGGCAAAAGACATGGGTGCGCGCAGGCTGATGGAATTTTTGGGCAACAACGTTCCCAGCGTACCGGAAATGCCGCTGTATAAAAACACCGAGGGCAAGGAAATCAAGCCGGATGCTGCCGCACCAACCTCGGCATTCATCTTCAAAACGACCGTAGAACCGCATATCGGGCGCGTTTCCTACTTCAAAGTGATGTCGGGCACGCTCAAGACGGGTGACGACATGCTGAACGAAGACCGCGGCTCGAAGGAGCGCATCTCCCAACTTTTCGTGGTGGCGGGACAAAACCGCACGGAGGTGCCCGAACTGAAAGCGGGCGACATCGGCGCAACCGTCAAACTAAAAGACGTGAACACAGGCAACACCCTGAACGGCAAGGGCATAGACAACAGATTTAACTTCATCCGATACCCCAATTCAAAATACCGCCGCGCGATTAAAGCCGTCAACGAGGCGGAGTCCGAAAAAATGATGGAAATCCTCAGCCGTTTCCGCGCTGAAGACCCCACGTGGG
>BBRT01000125.1 GCA_001417715.1 Candidatus Symbiothrix dinenymphae | reverse complement strand
GGTGCTCCCCGACCCGGGCGAACTCGGCGCGAACTACACCGGCGAAACCAGCATCGGCTGCCGCATCAAAGGCGCAGACAAAACCGGCAAAGACCACACCTATTATATATACAACAACTGCCGCCACGAGGATGCCTACAGAGAAACGGGCGCACAAGGCGTGAGTTACACAACGGGCGTACCGGCAATGATTGGCGCAATGATGTTTATGCAGGGATTGTGGCGCGAAGCAGGGGTCTTCAACGTAGAGCAATTCGACCCCGACCCGTTCATGGAGCAGCTCAACAAGCAAGGGTTGCCATGGCACGAGATTTTTAACGGTGATTTAGAAGTATAAAGAAGGGATTGCGGGTCAAAGCCTGCAATTACAAAAAACAAAAATATGTACACAGCAACAATTCCAAAAGTATTTTCCATTCCCAATTTATTTGGGAACAGAATTGAAGTTTCCATTTTTCCGCTCAGAAGAAGAAAAACAGCGAAACAAGAGCAAGAGATTGATTATACAGACATCAATCAAGTGTTGGCATTAGTCGATAAAAAAAAGGTGGCGAAGTTGCGAAAATCATTTGAGCCATACCAAGTTTCACTGAAGGATTTTAAATTTGATAGAGATGAAGCCAACAATTATGATGACGACTAAAGTACTTTATTCTGAAGATATGCAGCATAAAATGAATGTTAATCGGCAATTAACAATCATAAATCCTTTTGTATGAGAGTTTTATTATTAACATAATGGCGTAATGCCGAAACAATTTAAAAATAAAAAATAATGAGTGAAAAAGTAGAAAAAACAGAAAAAGTGGAAAAATTAGACACTAACTCTGAAAAAATGAAGGCTTTGAAAGCCGCCATGGACAAGATTGAAAAGAACTACGGCAAAGGTTCTATCATGAAGATGGGCGACAGTATTGTCGAAGAAATTGCCGTCATTCCAACCGGCTCAGTGGGTTTGGATGCCGCCTTGGGCGTTGGAGGCTATCCGCGCGGGCGTGTGATTGAAATCTACGGTCCGGAATCGTCCGGAAAAACCACGCTGGCAATCCACGCCATTGCAGAAGCCCAAAAAACGGGCGGCGTAGCCGCCTTTGTGGATGCCGAACACGCATTCGACCGCTTCTACGCCGAAAAATTGGGCGTGGATGTGGAAAACTTGCTGATTTCGCAACCCGACTCGGGCGAACAGGCATTGGAAATCACCGAGCAACTGATTCGGTCGTCTGCCATCGACATCAT
>BBRT01000124.1 GCA_001417715.1 Candidatus Symbiothrix dinenymphae | reverse complement strand
CGAAACCAACGCGCAGGCGATAGGTTGGGATTCCAGAAGCCAAAAACCGCTTTATGATGGACAATTGCGGCAAAATGCGTATGCGCAATTGGCTTCGGGTGCCAATATGGTGGGATATTGGCATTGGCACACGCTTCACTACGGACAGGAAACGTATTGGCGCGGCATTTTGGGACAGGATTTGCTGCCCAACCGCATCTACAACGAATTTACAACAACGGCAAAAGAGTTTAAACGTATCGGAAAAAATCTTGTCAACCTGAAAAAAGAGAACAAGACTGCCATACTTTACAGCCACGACTCGTATCACGCCCTCAATTTTATGCCGTACACCAATTGGGAGAAATATCCTGTACAAATGGTACACAGTGCTTTATACAATCAAAATATCGAAACAGACATTATTCCCTGCGACAAATGGACGGATTTCAGTAAGTATAAAATGCTTGTTATTCCGCCTTTGTATGTGGCTGCTGACAATTTGCTTGAAAAAATAGAGGCTTTTGTAAAAAACGGTGGAATTGTGGTGATGATGTTCAAAAGCGGTTATACCAACGAATACAATGCCGTCAGAGCCGAATTGCCGCCGTCCTCCATTTTGCGCAAAGCCGCAGGATTTTACTATCAGGAATATGCCAATATTCCCAATACACCCTTGCGTCTGACCGAAAATGCCCGCTTTGCTGCCACCGGAAAATTAACAGCGAGTGAATGGTACGAATTTCTGATTCCGGAAACTGCCAAGCCGCTTGCCTACGCCGAGCATAAATTTTACGGGAAATGGGCTTGCATCACGGAAAACACTTATGGCAAAGGAAAATTGATTTATATAGGTACTTATCCGTCGCAAGATTTGTTGGAAAATATCATCCATCAGGCAGCAACAGAGGCAACTATTTTAACGCCGCAAAGCGATTTCAAATTTCCAATAATCATTCGTTCCGGTAAAAATGATGCAGGAAAATCGCTGCATTACATTTTCAATTTCAGCGACGAAGAAAAGACGGTAAACAACCCATTTTCAAAGGGCACAGAGTTGATTTCGGGCGAAAAAGCAACAGACAAGCTCACACTTGGCGCGTGGGATGTGAAAATAATTGAGAATTAAAGAATAAATTTAAATAGTATCATTACTCGTCAAGCCCAATTTTTTTGCCCATTCAGCACTCAAATTGCCTACTTGGGTATCGCTCGTGTAAGTCTTTTCAAACAGCCGACTTCTGAAGCCTTTCAGCAGCGGATTGATAGCCG
>BBRT01000123.1 GCA_001417715.1 Candidatus Symbiothrix dinenymphae | reverse complement strand
CCTGACTGGGGGGCACGGGGTTGCCGGACGGCAGCTTGATGTACAGATTTTCGACACTCTCCAAGTCGTGGCGCAACTCCTTTTGCAGGCGCACGACCATATCGAAACGCCGGTCGCCTTCAAACACCACGCCCGCCGTGCTGCCCGCAAAAGCCGTCCGCAAGACGCGGTTTACTTCGCTGACAGTCAAGCCGTAACGCGCAATTTGGTCGCGGTTGTATTCCACCTGAATTTGCGGCAGTCCGCTCACTTTTTCGATAGTTGGCTCGTTCACGCCCTCCACGCTGCGGACGATTTTCGCCACCTTTTGCGCCTGCGCTGCGAGCACATCCAAATCTTCGCCGTAAATCTTTATCGCCACGTCCTGACGGATGCCGGTAATCAGTTCGTTGAACCGCATCTCCATCGGCTGACTGATTTCGTAGTGGATGCCGGGGATGAGCGACAGGGCTTCCTCCATCTTTTCCACCATCTCCTCGCGGGTTTCGGCAGACGTCCATTGCTCCTTGGGCAGCATCGAAAGCATCATATCGCCGCGCTCTATCGGCATTGGGTCGGACGGGATTTCTGCGCTTCCGATACGTGTAACCGCCTGTTTCACTTCGGGAAACGTCTCTTTCAGGATTTTTTCCGCCAAGCCAAACGTTTCAATCACCTGCGTGAGTGACGTGCCCTGCGCCATACTGATTTCAACGGTCAAATCGCCCTCCTCCAGCGTGGGGATAAATTCGCCCCCCAAACGGCTGAAAATCGCGAGCGCACCCACGAAAAGCACGACCATCGCAACGATAATCGACTTTTTCCAACGTAGCGTGAAATCCAATATCGGCTCGTATTTCCTTTTGAGAAAGTTCATTAGCGTGTCGGACAGATTAAACCTAACAGGTCTTAAAGACCTGTTAGGTTTTTTCAACACCAACGTGCTCATCATCGGAACGTATGTCAATGACAGAATAAACGCCCCCAAAATGGCAAATGCCACCGTTTGCGCCATCGGACGAAACATTTTGCCCTCAATGCCCACCAACGTAAGAATGGGCAAATACACTATCAGGATGATGATTTCGCCGAAAGCCGCGCTGGTGCGGATTTTGGAGGCGGCTTGATACACTTCGTTATCAAACGCTGTCATACCGTGCTTGACACGGTATCCCCTGCTCGTTTCAGGGGATTGCGGGTCAAGCCCGCAATGACACAATCGGTGCACTATCGCCTCCACAATAATCACCGCCCCATCCACAATCAACCCAAAATCAATAGCACCAAGGCTC
>BBRT01000122.1 GCA_001417715.1 Candidatus Symbiothrix dinenymphae | reverse complement strand
TAAGTTGCGCATCAACTTCTCATGTTTCTCACTAAAAGCGGTCTTAAATCCATGGTCTGTTTTCAAGTCCATGTAACGCCCCGGTTTTTTCCGTTTTCCCTCGTTCTGTACCATAAAATGAATTTTTAAAATTATTATTTCGGCATATTTAATCGCTTTGATTAAATAATCGCGACAAAGGTACGAAAAAGTTTTGAGTTATGAGTTTTTTTTTGCCTAAATTTTTTCAGCCCGTTCTGTCATTGGAAACCTGACCCACAATGACACAAATCAATGCCCTCTAATCGCCTTGATGCCGGGGAGTTCTTTGCCTTCGATAAATTCCAGCAAGGCGCCGCCACCGGTGGAGACGTAGCTCATCTTGTCGGCTATTCCGAATTTGTTGACACAGGCTACTGAGTCGCCGCCGCCTACGAGGGAGAATGCGCCTTGGGCGGTTGCTTTCACTATGGCGTTGCCCACTGCGCGCGAACCACTTGTGAAGTTTTCAAATTCAAATACGCCTGTTGGACCGTTCCAGAGGATGGTTTTGGAGGCTTCTATCACTGCTGCGAATTTCTTTTCGGTGTCGGGACCGATGTCTAAGCCTTGCCAGCCGTCGGGGATGGCATTTACCGGCACAAATTTCGTTTGGGCATCGTTGCTGAAGTCGTCTGCAATTTTTGCATCCGTTGCCAGCACCAAGTTCACATTGTTGGCTTTCGCTTTTTGAATCAGGTCTTTTGCCAAATCCAGCTTGTCGTCTTCGCAGATAGAGGTGCCGATTTTGCCGCCAAGAGCCTTTGTGAAGGTGTAAGTCATCCCGCCGGCGATAATCAGATTATCTACTTTTGTCAATAAATTTTCGATGATTTCGATTTTGGACGACACTTTGGAGCCGCCCATGATGGCTGTGAAGGGGCGAGCGGTCTCTTGCATCACTTTTTCGACCGCATCAATTTCGTTTTGCATCAGGTAGCCAAACAATTTGTGGTCGGCATCGAACGAGTCGGCGATGATGGCTGTGGAGGCGTGTGCTCGGTGCGCTGTTCCGAACGCATCGTTTACATAAACTGTTGCGTAGGTGGCTAATTGCTTTGCCATCTCCTTTTGGTTGGCTTTTTCGGTTTTTTTGGCGGCGGCTTTCACATCGTCCGACGCATCGTCTGCCAATCCGCGTGGTTTGCCTTCTTCTGCGGCGTAGAAGCGCAGATTTTCCAACAACAACGCCTGTCCGGGCTTCAGCGCAGCCGATTTTTCAACGGCTTCCTTGCCCAAGCAGTCGTTCGCAAATTCCACTTTCACGCCCAGCAATTCCGATACGCGGGGCAAAATGTGTTGCAACGAAAACTTGGCATCCACGCCTTTCGGACGTCCCAGATGCGAACCGATGATGACACTGCCGCCGTCCTTCAAAATCTTTTTCAAAGTCGGAACGGCTGCACGGATGCGCGTGTCGTCTGTGATGTTAAACTTGTCGTCCAATGGGACGTTGAAATCTACACGTACAAAGGCTTTATGCCCTGCAAAATTAAATTTTTCAATTGTTTGCATTTTCTTTTAATTATGAATTATTTTTCTATTTCTTTACTTTTTTGCGGTGCAAAATTAGTGAAATTTTTTATTCAATCCAAATATTTTTGCTGTTTTTCTTGCGCGCGGAGAAATTACCATACAATTTTTCCTGCATTCGCAAAAAATTGTACCTTTGCCGCTCGAAATGGTTGTAATGAATGAAAATATGGCACAGAGTATTAGAACGCGATTTGCACCAAGCCCGACGGGGTATATGCATATTGGGAATTTGAGGACGGCTTTGTATGCTTTTCTGTTTGCGAGGTCTCAGAAAGGCGATTTTGTTTTGCGTATCGAGGATACAGACCGGGAGCGGTATGTGGAGGGCGCAACTCAGGTCATTTACGACACGCTGTCACAGGCGCAAATCCGGCATGACGAGGGTCCTGATGCGGGTGGCGACTATGGTCCCTATATTCAAAGTGAAAGGTGTGCTATTTATCAAAAATATGCTTTGGAACTTGTTGAGAGCGGTCATGCCTATTATTGTTTTTGTTCAAAAGATGCCACTGATGCCTCAAAATCAGACGGTTACGACCGCCATTGTCGCCATTTAACTCCGGAAGAAGTGCAAAAAAATTTAGCGACGGGCAAACCGTACGTTATTCGGCAAAAAATACCGCTTGAAGGCGAAACAAGTTTCAATGATGTCGTTTTTGGCGAAATAGCCGTTGAAAATAAAACCCTGGACGACCAGATTTTATTGAAAAGCGACGGGATGCCGACCTATAATTTTGCCAATGTGGTGGATGATTTTTTAATGCACATCACGCATGTCATACGCGGCTCTGAATATCTGTCGTCCAATCCTAAATACATTTTGTTGTATCAGGCATTCGGCTGGGAGGTGCCGGTTTATATCCATCTGCCGCTGATATTGGGCAAAAATGAGGACGGTTCGGTGACTAAATTATCCAAACGACACGGTGCCGTGAGTTTCCAAGAGCTTGTCAATGAGGGTTATTTGCCCGCTGCCATCGTCAATTATATTGCGTTATTGGGGTGGTCGCCCAAAACCGAGAAAGAAATTTTTTCGATGGATGAGTTAATTGCCTCATTTTCAATAGGAGGCATCAACAAAAGTCCGGCTGTTTTCGATTATCAAAAATTGGATTGGGTCAATAGCGAACATATCAAATCGCTGTCTTTTGAACAGTTTTCAACAGTAGCATTCCCATTTTCCAACGTAAAAGGCACTCGGTTGGAACATAAATGGGATGAAATAGCCGCGCTTCTGCAATCGAGAATACACAAGTTTTCCCAAATTCCGGAGGCACTTCACTTTTTCTACAAAGTAGAACCGTTTGATACAGAACTATTTATAAACAAAAAAAATAAATCAACCATTGAATCATCCATTGAGATAATCAATGACACGCTGGAACAAATCCAACAACTTGACAATTGGGAACAAGAAACAATCGCCAATCTTTGCAATGATATTGCGCTTGGCAAAGAAATAAAATTAGGACAATTGATGTGGTCCTTGCGAATTGCACTATCCGGCTTGTCCATTACACCGGGCGGGGCGAGCGAAATCATGAGCATTATTGGAAAAGAAGAAACGATAAAGCGATTAGGTGCTGCGGTGGCATCAATGTTGGGCGGCAGAGCGGTGTAGAGCAGGGGATTGCGGGTCATGTCCCCAATGAAAAAAAAAATTACCCCATTTATACTTCATAATTCATAAATATTTACTACTTTTGCGCTTTGAAAAAATAAAAAATACATAAGATATAATGAAAAAGAAATCTATTTTGGCGGTTATCGCCCTGCTCTCGGCTTCGGGAGCGTATGCAGGAGTTAATGAGCGAGGCATCGACCTCTATCGTGCCGAATTGTATGATGCGGCAAAAATTGCGTTTCTCTCGCAGTCCGGTGGCTCGCCTGCCGAGCAAGCCGAACGCTATTACTATTTAGGTCAAACCTATTACGAGTTGCAACAAACCGACTCCGCCGCTTTCTACTATGCACAATCCATCGCCACAGACCCGACGTACCCCTTTGGACACATCGGTGAAGGCAAATTGGCATTAGCCGGCGGCGACGCAAAAGGTGCAGAAGATTTGTTCAAAAAAGCAAACGGTTTGGCACGAAAAGACCCGTCTGTGCAGACCACAATCGCGGAAACGTACATCGACTTTGACAAAACAGCCGAAGCCGAAACCGCATTGGCGAAAGCACGCAAGGCAGACAAAAAATATCCCGGACTGTATGTGGCTGAGGGGGATGCGATTGCCAAAGCCGGCGATGCGAGCAAAGTGGGCGCGGCTGCCGGGCAGTATGAACAAGCCCTCTATTTTGACCCCAACAACAAAATTGCGCTTTTGAAACTGGCGCGCATCTACAAGTCGGTCAATCCCAATGAATCGCTGGGCTATCTGGATAAATTGGTCGCTATTGACCCCGAATACATCCCTGCGTATGCCCTGATTGGCGATGTCAACCGCAGTCTGGGCAAATATCCAAAGGCTATGGAGGCTTATCAAAAATTTATCAACATTCCGGGCGTACCTATTTTGCAACGCGAACGCTACGCACAGATTTTGTATTTCTCCGACCAGTTCGACAAATCCATCGAAGAAATCAATTTGGTGCTCGCTATTGCCCCCGACAATGTGGTGATGCACCGTTTGCGGGCTTGGAACAACTATAAATTGGCTAATTATCCGGAGGCTTTGGAGCAGATGACCCAATTTTTGAAAACTACGCCGGAAGACCAGCACATTTTTCTGGATTATTCGACGCATGGCAATATCTTGATAAAAAGCAAGCAACCGGAAGCGGCGGTTGCTGCCTTTCAAAAAGCAATCGAATTGGCTGCCGACAAAGATAAAGCAAACACTTACAAAGACTTAGCCGATGCGTATGAACGAAATAAAAATTATCCGGCGGCTATCGAACAGTATAAAAACTTTTTTGCCATTGAAAAAAATCCAACAGTATTGGATTTTTATTACTACGGCTCTGCAATCCGCTCTGCAGCAGCAAAATACTATGATGGTTCGGGCGATGAAGATGAGTTCAAAGCATTCATCGCCGATGGAGAAAAGGCTTTTGCAAAAGTGATTGAATTGTCGCCACAATCGTATTTGGGCTATTTGAGCCATGCCCAATTGCTCGCGTTAGTGGACGCGCGCACGCAGGCAAAGAAGGAGTCGGTGGTATGGGTAGCAAAACCCGCTTATGAAAAGGCTTTGGAGGTGATGCTGGCAAACAACGATGGCGGCAAGCGCAACAGTAGCATCATCGAAGCCTATCATTACATAGGTAGCCACTTCCTTTTGGCGGAAGACAAAGAAAATGTGACGGTATATATGAAGAAAATTCTGGAGATAGACCCGAATGACGCGCGTGCAAAGCAAGTTTTGGATGTGTGGAAAATCAAGTATTGAGAAAAAATTATAATGATGAAAAAGAAAATGATTTTTGCGGTGGCGTTAAGCCTCTCTGTTGCAACGAGTTCTTGGGCTTGCACCAATCTGATTGTGGGCAAAAAAGCCTCTGTGGATGGCTCTACTATGGTCACTTATTCGGCGGATTCGTATTCGCATTTTGGGTCGCTTGACCATTGGGCTCCTGCCAAGTATGAAAAAGGTGCGCTGCTGGACGTGTACGAGTGGGATTCCCACAAATATCTGGGGAAAATTGCGCAGGTGGCGGAAACTTACAATGTGGTCGGCAACATGAACGAACACCAGTTGTGCATTGGCGAAACAACCTTCACCGGTCGCGAAGAATTAAAAGACTCCACAGGCATAATCGACTATGGCAGTTTGATTTACATCGCCTTGCAACGTGCCAAAACTGCCCGCGAAGCCATCACCGTGATGACTAATCTGGTAGCAAAATATGGCTATTACAGCACGGGCGAATCGTTTTCCATCGTTGATAAGAACGAGGCGTGGATATTGGAAATGATTGGCAAAGGCGTTGGCAACAAAGGGGCTGTGTGGGTGGCTGTGCGCATTCCGGACGACTGCATCGCGGCACATGCCAACCAATCGCGCATCCAACAATTCCCGCTCAAAGACAAGGAGAACTGCATTTATTCCAAAGATGTGATTTCGTTTGCGAAGTCCAAAGGCTATTACACGGGTGCCGACAAAGATTTCAGTTTTGCAAAGGCTTACAACCCAATGGATTGGGGCGGATTGCGCTTTTGCGAAGCCCGCGTGTGGAGCTTTTTCAACCATTTCACCGACAACGGCGACAAATGGACACCTTATATATTAGGTGAAACGCCGGAGCCGATGCCGCTCTATGTGAAGCCCAATCGCCTCGTGAGCGCGAAAGACTTGATGACACAGATGCGCGACCACTACGAAGGCACGATTTTTGACCCCACAAAAGACCTCGCTGCCGGTCCGTACCATTCGCCGTACCGCTTCAGCCCGCTGACTTTCAAAGTGGACGGCAAAACATACGCTTGGGAACGCCCGACTTCGACGCAGCAAACCGCTTTCACGTTTGTGGGGCAAATGCGCTCCAACCTCCCCGATGAAGTGGGTGGCGTGCTCTGGTTTGGCGTGGATGATGCCCGATTTACGGTTTACACGCCCATGTACGGCTCTATTCGCGAGGTGCCGGAATGTTATGCCAACGGTTATTGCGATTTTAACACTTTTTCATGGAAGTCCGCCTTTTGGGTACACCAATGGGTTGCAAATTATGCGTATTCGCGCTATAATCAAGTGATTACGGATATTTTTCCGGTACAGGAACGCATCGAAAATTCGTTTTTTGAACAGCAATCCAAGCTCGAAGCCACCGCCATTGAACAATTGGCAACCAATCGCAATGCCGCTCTCAATACCCTGACAGCCTATTCCGGCAAGGTCGCGCAAGACACTCACGAGCAATGGAAGCATCTGGGCGAGTTTCTAATCGTGAAATATATGGACGGAGCAGTCAAAAAAGAGGTGGACGGCAAGCTAATCACCAACAAATATGGCGGCACACAGTACCCTAACCGCCCCGCAATGGACGAAAACTTCTTGCGCGAAGTGGTGAAACAGACCGGCACATGGCTCGAAGAAAAACCTATAAAACATTAAAACTTGCCTCCGGCGGTTAAATAAACATAAATGTTTGGTGGAGTAGAATATGTTTCGTAACTTTGCATCATAAAACTTAAATATAAACATTAAAGAAAGGAGAACAAGATGAAAACAATGAAATGGAGTATGCTTGTGATGATGCTGTTTGCTTCGCTCTCGATGGGAGCGCAGAACAGTGCTTTTGATGATGACATCTACGGCGGTGCAGCCCCCAAAAAGAAGGTTGTGGTGCAAAAAACAACGGTGTACACTCCGGCACCGGCAGCACGAACGGTCGTAACAACAACATCATCCTCTTTCATGGATGACGACGAATACAATCGCCGTTACGCCACCGCAGAAGACAACAACGACACCGTGGAGGAAAATGTGGACGGCGCATTGACCGAACGCATCGTGAAGTTTCACGACCCCACCAAAGTGGTGATTGTGGCTGACGACATCGACGTTGTGTATGTGGATGGCGGCTACTCGTTCTCGCCGTATTACAGGTACGACCCGTACTACTACGGTTACAGTTCGTGGTACCGACCATATTATGGCTGGTCGTTGGGCTGGTATAGCCCGTGGTACGGCAGCTATTGGGGTGGCTACTATGGCGGTTATTGGGGAGGCTACTACGGTGGCTATTGGGGTCATCACCATCATGGCTATTACGGAGGCTATTATGGCGGTGGACACTATTACGGAGATTATTATGCCAATCGTTCCTATAACAGACAACCCGGTCGCAACGGCTCTTATGGCAGCGGACGGTCGTCGGCAAGCAGCAGCCGGTCGTCGGCAAGCAGCAGTCGGTCAAGCGTAAGTGGCAGCACCCGCAGCAGCAGTGCTGTGAGTGGCAGCACCCGTAGCAGCAGTGCTGTAAGTGGTAGTACCCGCTCTTCGAGTACTCGTAGCGATGGTGTTTCAACGCGTTCAAGTTCAGGCTCTGTGCGCAGTTCGTCCGCCACAACGCGCTCTGATGCCGCACCGAGTGTTTCGACACGCTCCAGCAGTTCTTCTTCGGATGTTTCTACAAGAAGTTCGTCGAGCAGCAGTTCAAGTGCAGCACCAACTCGCAGCAGCAGTTCATCGAACTATTCGGGCGGCAGTAGCACGCGCTCATCCGGCAGCAGTTATTCCGGAGGAGGCAGCACACGCTCGTCCGGTAGCAGTGGTGGTGGTGGCGGTAGCCGCTCGTCCGGCGGCAGCAGTGGTGGCGGAGGTCGTTCGTCCGGTGGCAGGAGATAAAAGTATCAACTATTAATACACAGTATTATGAAACGGGAAATGATGTTATTCATAGCTTTGTTCGCTTGCGGACAAGTGTTTGCACAGGGTGAAATTGATGCGTTGCGGCTTTCGCGCAATGATTTGGCAGGTACTGCTCGCGGGCAGGCAATGGGCGGCGCGTTTGGAGCCTTAGGAGGCGATGTGACCGGTGTCACCATCAATCCTGCGGGGTTGGGCGTTTACAGTCGGTCGGAGTTTAGCACCTCCATCAGTTTTGTAAATAATACCGACAAGGCGGTTTGGAACAGCATGGACGATAAAGGCAGCAAATTTGATTTCAATTTTGAGAGTTTGTCGTATATGGCTGTTGTGCCTACCGGTAGCAAGGAAATGCCGTTTATAAACTTCGGCTTTTCATATAATCGGTTGAAAAATTTTGTCCGCAATTACAATGCTTCGGCATCGGATATGTCCTCATCTCTAACTGATTATATGGTCGTCAAAACAAATGGGTATGCTCATCCCGCCAATGACGAAAAATTTATTTATGAAAGTGGAGGTCTTCCATGGATTGGTGGACTGGGATATAATGCTCGGTTGATTAATGCTAAAAGTGGTACAACAAATATGTATGAATCACCTCTGTCAGACGGAGACAAGGTTAGTCCAACATTGTCTGTTTCGGAGCAAGGAGCCATCAACAATTTTGACTTCTCAATAGCCACTAATCTTAACGACCAACTCTATTTCGGTCTGGATTTTTCTTATACCGACATTTTTTATAAAGCTAACACGGGTTATACGGAAAATTTTTATGATGGAGGAAATGGTAATCATTTTGGCTATGTTGGATTAGATAACTATTTTGAAACCACCGGTTCCGGCTATCAAGTCAAATTGGGGGCTATTTGGAAACCAATTAATGAATTGCGTGTTGGTGTAGCTTATCATTCTCCCACATGGTATGTGCTGACGGACTATTATCAGGGATTGGCGGATGTGAATTATTTATTACCGGATGATTCGCAGGTCACCGGAAAAGACGAAACACCAAGAGATGGTCTTACGGACTATCACTTTAAATCGCCGTATAGTTGGACAGTCAGTTTAGCGGGTGTACTTGGAAGCAAAGCCATCGTGAGTTTGGACTACGAAATGAAGGATTATACCTGCATGGATTTGTCAAACCAAAATGGGAGTGAGTTTTACTACCGTGATATGAATAGCGATATTGACAAAGATTTCAAAATGGCGTCTACTTTGCGGGCAGGTGTGGAATATAGAATTACATCGCAGGTTTCCGGTCGCTTGGGCTATGCTTGGATGGAAAATCCATACGAACAAAAATTTAAAGATGGTGAAAATCTCAGAGGCGATGATAGTGAACCTGTATCACTTGTGGGCACAGTGCCAAACTATACAATTGAAGGCAACACACAATACTTCACAGCCGGATTGGGCTATAAATTTACGCCTAACACCTATCTGGATTTAGCGTTCGTTTATCAACAACGACAAGATAAATTGTATGCGTTTCCTTCGGTAGCACGTGATGATCTGTTTGTAACGTCAACGCCTGCGACACTTAACCATGCGGCGTACAAGACGATGCTGACACTGGGATATAAATTCTAAATAGCACAAATGGCATCCTTACGGAATGAACAAAAAGCTGTTATTATTTGTTGCCCTGTTTACCGCCACTGTCGGAGTTGGTCGTGCAATGCCGGACATTGTTTTAGCGGACACGTTTAAAATTTACGATGGCGCACCATTTCCTGCTCAAGGAACCGTTTCGCCTGACCACCTCACCCTTTCTTATGCTTACAGCGGCACCCTTTTTGACGGCACCGCTTATGCCTCGACCGCTACACCGCCCACAGATGCCGGAAATTATATCATCACCGCCACTTCGTCCGGCGATGATACAATTGTAGCGACTTCGGTGACGGCTACGATGACTATTTACAAAGCATCCATTGCCCTGACTCTGCAAAATATGGGCGTACCGTTTGGCAGTCCGGTGGAGATGTCGCCTATTACAAGTACCTTAGGACTGCCAATCGTTTATTCATACGAAGGTATCGGCGAAACAATTTACCCGTCAACCGACATAGTCCCCACACAAATAGGCACTTACCGCGATACTGCCCGTTTTACCGGCAACAACAACTACAATCCGGCATTCACAACGGCTTATTTAACTATCTCGGTTGCCGGTTCGCCCGCCCTAAATTTTTCCGACTATTGGACAACTTACAATGGTGAGCCTCAATCCATGCGCGAAGTGGATTTTAAGGAGGCAGCGGCTGCGTATTTAAAAGATTCAACAACCTACATCTACAGCGGCACCCTTTTTGACGGCACTGCTTATGACTCGACCGCTACACCGCCCACAAATGCCGGAAATTACATTGTTACCGCCACTTCGCCGTCCAACACCCTCTTTCAATCGGCTTCTGTCACGGCTCGTTTCACCATTTATAGAGCCGGTCAGACGATTACTTTTTCTACTCTTCCGCCCAAACAGGTGGGGTCACCGCCTTTCGATATGGATGCAACCGCCTCTACAGGCTTTCCGGTGACCTATTTTTCCGGTGACCTTTCGCTTGCAGAGATTTTACCTTCCGGTCTTGTTAATCCCCTTGCGGAAGGCTCTGTGGTGATAACAGCATATCAGGCAGGTAATAACAACTATTATGCGGCTTGGGCTTATGATACCTTGCCGATTTTGGCTGCCGATGTCTTGCTTATTTCCTTGACGGTCAACGGGCAACACATTACGGTCAGCGATACCATGCTTTACGATTCAGGATGCGATACCGCATCGGTTTTTCGTATGGAATTGGTCATTCCGGACGGCGCAGAAATAGACAAGGAGCTTGCATTTACCGAAGTGATTGACCGTCCGGATGTCCGTTTGGTGATTTTCACCGTTACTTCGAGCAACAAGGCGCACACGAAGACCTATACGCTGATTCTTGAAAAGCGTTTCCCATTCGATGAAATAGTTACAACCCGTTGGAACAACACGATGACGGTGCGAAACAATCCGGAAACCAATGGTGGATACCTGTTTCAATCCTTTCTGTGGTATCGCAAATCGGCGGGCAGCATGTATTTTCTGCCGTTAGCGAGCGGACAGTCGTATTCGGCAGGCAACAACGGCGAACAACTTCAGTCCGACGATTCCTACCTTGTGGAAATGGTTACCGATGCCGGACTTCGTTTTCACACTTGCGAAGGCATCCCGCAGTTGCGAAATATAAGCGTAGATGCCTATCCCAATCCTGTCGTGCGCAGTTCGTTGCTCAACGTGGCTGTGGAGGCGGAAGCTGACTTTTTGAATGATGCCACCATTGAGATATATAATATGCAGGGCTTGTTGTTGGAAACGGTGCCCGTGAACGGCAAAACCACCGTGTGTGCCTCCGCAGCGGTGCCGGGTATCTATTTATATGTGTTCAGAGCGAAAAATGGTTTCTACAAAGAAGCGAAAGTGTTTGTTAAATAAATCAGGATGAACGCAAATCACATACAATCCAATCCTATAAAAGTGCTGCTTGGAGTGTTCGCAGTGTGGTTTTGCTGCATATCCACTTTTGCTCAACCACCCAAACATGAATTTTCGGTGTATGCGGGCATTGCGCCTGCACATTTGTTTTACTCACCGGTTGTTGGCGAGGACAAGACCGGCATTCGCGCAATGGGCGGCTTTGGATATACCCGCTTTTTGTCGATAACCACCGGCTTGAACACCGGCGTGGAAATGGGCTACTACAACTCCACGCTCGCATTCAATAACCTGTCTGCCACCTATCCAACGACCGACACGGATGGTGCTCCCTACGAATTTCGCATGAAAACGAATGACTACAAGGAAAAACAAAACTCATACTTTCTTCAAATTCCGCTGATGTTTCAATATCAAACGGCACACGAAATTCTCCAGTTTTACGCTGCCGGAGGTGCAAAGTTGGCTATTCATCTCCAAACAAAATACCAAACAAATCCTTCTTTAATGCAAAACTCCGGTTATTATGCCGATGAAGATTATGAATATACTTCGCAAACATTTCTGGATTTCGGCACATTGGCAGAAGACGGAAAAACAGGCACATTAGACGTTTCTACCGGCATTCTGGGTTCGGTGGAAACAGGCGTGAGATGGCCTCAAGCCTACGACTTTTCCCTGTACGTCGGTGTGTATGCCGATTACGGCTTCAATTTGAACACCAACAGCATCCTGTTTTCAGGCTACCACCAACCCAATTTATCCACCATGTTTGAAGGCAAACTAATACCGCTGACGGTTGGAGTGAAAATAAAATTCGCAATGGGCAACAAAAGCCTGAGAAAAATGCGCGACCCATGCTCTTGTGATTGAATGATAGGGTGAAATCAATAGAATGTCCCGCAGGCTCCCTTGTTCTGCTTTAGCTGCTTGTATGCCGTCCATAAGTTACGTGGACTTAATATTGTGAATTGCATTCAAAAAATTTTGGCAGGCAAATAAAAATATTTATCTTTGCAGCGTGAGAAACGAAAAAATCCTACGGAGTACGCAGGATTAAGAACATTCTTCGGCTTATAGCCTTGTTGTGAATTGTCTTTCGGGTGCAAAGGTACAACTATTTTTTATATTGACAAAATAAAATTAAAAAATATGGAAAAAATTTTAGGAATTGACTTGGGAACTAACTCTATGGGCTTAACATTGAGGGATGACAATGAGTTTTCGTGGTATGGTGTTTACACTTTTAAGAAAGGTGTCGGCGAGGGAAAATCAGGTGAATTTTCGTATGCTGCCGAATGCACCAAACACCGTTCTTCACGCAGATTGTACAACGCTCGCAGGTACAGAAAATGGGAAACATTAAAGGTGCTGATAGACAATGATTTTTGTCCGTTGAGCGAAGAAAATCTGAACAAATGGAAACACTACGAAAAAGGCTTGGGCAGGTTTTTCCCTGTTAATGATATTGCTTTTCAACAATGGATAAAATTGGATTTTAATAATGACGGAGTACCTGATTTCACAAGTCCTTATCAGTTAAGAAAATTATTGATTATAGAAAAATTGGATTTGTCAATTTCCGAAAATCGCTATAAAGTTGGACGTGCATTGTATCATGTTGCACAACGCAGAGGTTTTAAAAGTAGCCGAAAAAGCGGTGCAAATGAAAAAACAGCCGTTTACAAAGGCAGCAACGAAACCAAAACTATCGGACGAAACGAGTATGAAAATTTGATTATTGAGCATGAAACTTTGGGTGCGGCTTTTGCTTACTTGGAAAATGAAAGGATTCGTGTAAGAAACAGATACACATTGCGTTCCGATTATCAACAGGAAGTTCAGAAAATCATTACGTTTCAAAAAATTGAAAACAGGGAATTTGCAGAACAAATAGAGAAAGCCATTTTCTTTCAACGACCTTTGCGTTCCCAAAAAGGACTGGTTGGAAAATGTACATTGGAAACAAACAAGCCGCGTTGTCCGATAAGCCACCCAAAATTTGAAGAATATCGGGCGTGGTCATTTATCAACAATATAAAATACAGAATAGATAATCATTCTGATTTTGAGCCGCTTCCTTTGGATTTGAAAGAAAAAATTTATCACGAAATTTTCTTTTTCAAAAGCAAAAGGGAGTTTCTTTTTTCTGAAATCAGAAAATTTATTCAGACAAATGGCGGTAGAAATTGGGAATTGAATTACAGCCCAAAAATGGATGGAATTTCCGTCCCAAGTTGCTGTGTGTCTGCACGATTGAAATCGGTTTTTGGCAATGATTGGCATTTTTTTGAAAAAATCGTTGTCAAAACCAACAAAAAAGGCGAAAATGAGACAATAACTTACACGATAGACGATATTTGGCATATCTTATTTTCATTTGCAGATGAAGAAAATTTCATTGAATTTTGTGCGAAAACGCTTGAATTAGATGATAATCAAATCAAAGAATTGACGACCTTATTCAATTCATTTCCTGTTGGTTACGCAAATTTGAGTCTTAAAGCGATTAAAAATATCTTGCCTTTTTTGCGCGAAGGATTAATTTATACCGAATCGGTTATCTTGGCGAAAATCCCAGAAATAATTAGCGAACAACTCTTCAAGGAGCACAAGAATATTATTTTGGCTGAAATAAAAAATGAAATAGCAAAAAATCGTTATGAAAAAATGATTATAACTGTTGTTAATAATTTGATTTTCAAGTATTATGCGTTAGATTACAATGAACGATTTGCATGGAAAGATTTTTCATATAAATTAAATGAATCGGATTTTAAGGATATTGAAAAAGCCGTTATAGAACATTTTGGCGAAAAATCGTGGAATAAAAAATCTGACAATGAGCAACAAAAATTTTTATCAGATGTTACCGAAAAATATCAAACATTTTTTGCCGATGAAAAGCGCGAACACATAAAACCTCCGCATTTGGTTAATCAAATCAAAGAATTTTTACTCGCCAAATTTGATGTTGCCGAGAAAAAATTGAACAAAATTTACCATCCTTCACAAATTGACATTTACCCTAAAAAAGAAGACCAACAACTTTTGAAAAGTCCGAAAACGGCGGCTTTCAAAAACCCGATGGCATACAAAACGCTTTACAAATTGCGCGATGTTATCAATTATTTAGTTGAAACAGAGAGAATTGATAAAGATACTCGCATCGTAGTAGAAATTGCTCGAGAGTTGAATGATGCTAACAAGCGTTGGGCGATAGAAGCCTATCAGCGCAGACGCGAAACGGAAAATCTTGTGTTTAAGGCGGCTATTACAGAATTGATAAAAGACACAAATTTTAAAGGTTTTGCAGACCCTGAAAGCAGCGAAGATATTGATAAATTCCGACTTTGGACAGAACAAACCGACAATTACGAGGAAACATCAAAGGCAATCGCAGAAATAGATAAAAACAAAAACATTTCGGATAAAGATATTCAAAAATACCGCCTTTGGAAAGAACAAAATTGCACTTGTATTTACACGGGTAAAATAATCAATCTCACTGATTTATTTGACCAAAACAAGGTTGATTTTGAGCATACCATTCCGCGAAGCAAATCGTTTGACAATTCATTGGCAAATTTGACGGTTTGCTATGCAGATTTCAATCGTAATATAAAAAAGAACAAAATGCCTACGGAATTGGATAATTACGATGAAATTAAAAACCGATTGGAAGCGTGGGAAAAGAAAGTTGATGATTTGGAAAAACAAATTGATTTTTGGAAAACAAAATCAAAACACGCACAGGATAAAGACGAAAAGGATAACACTATTCGTCAACGGCATTTGCGGCAAATGGAATACGATTATTGGAAAAATAAATTAGACCGTTTTACGCGAACAGAAGTTTCGCAAGGTTTTATAAATAGTCAATTAACAGATACACAGATTATTACAAAATATGCTTTTCATTATTTGAAAACAGTTTTTGATAAAGTTGATGTACTAAAAGGAACAAATACCGCGCAATTCCGCAAAATTTACGGCATTCAACCGAAATTTGAAAAGAAAGATAGGAGCGAACATTCTCAACACGCCGTTGACGCTACGGTTTTGACTTTAATACCATCTGCAAAAAAGCGTGAAGAAATTTTGAAAAAGTCATACGAATTTGAAGAAAAACCCGAAAACAAAAACAGGCAATATCACGAAAAGCCTTTTTCTTCATTTAATCATTCTATGATTGAGGAAATTCAAAAGAATATTCTTATCAACAATCTTGCCGATAAAGACCAAACACTTACTCCAGGGGAAAAAATAGTCCGCAAAAGAGGTCGTGTGGTTTGGCTTGACAAAGAAAACCGTATTCCAAAAATTGCACAAGGCGATTCTATTCGCGGCGAACTGCATTTGCAAACATATTATGGGAAAATCAAGATTGCAGCAAAAGACGAGCAAGGAACATTACAACGCGATGAAGATGGTAATATTCTCTATAATCAAATAGATGGTAAAGACGAAATGTGGATGGTCTTACGAAAATCTATTGAAAGTGTAAATTTTAATACTGATGTAATTGTTGATGTACATTTGGCAGAACATCTCAAAGCACAATTATCAAAAGGCATTAAACAAACGGAATTGGAAGATTTTCAAGGGAACAAATTGCGACATTTGCGTTGCAGAGTAAAAGCGGCAAGAGGGTTTATGAATTCGGAGAATGCAACAATAGTCAAAGAACACGTTTATAAATCAGAGAAAGATTATAAGAATTTCATTTATGCTGCTTCAGGGGAGAACTTTTTATTTGCTTTATATGAAAACGAACAAGGTAAATCCATAGTGCCTTTTAATGTTTTTGAAGCCGCAAAATATTCAAAATATCTTGATAATATCAACTATGTAGATTTGTATAAGTCAAAAGAGCCTATTTATATAGGTAGAGGTGCAAATAAAAAAGTTGCTACATTAAAACATATCTTTCAAGTAGGGCAAAAAGTATTATTTTTCAATGAACAAAAAGAAGAATTGTTTGATTTAGAACAAGAAGACATTTCTAAAAGGTTGTATTATGTAAAAACTCTATTTGATGCTAATACCCAACGAATTATATTTCAGCATCATTTAGAGGCGAGAAGTAACGAGCAATTATTAATAGATTTTCCAAAAGAACAGTTTGGAACAAAAGGTAAAGATGGCTTCTCAAAATTTACTGCAGATTTCATTGCGCCCAGATTATTATTAACTCCAAGCAATTTTAATTTTATTATTGAAGGCAAAGATTTTGAAATGAAATTAGATGGAACAATAGAATTTAAGGAGGCTGATGTATGAAAAAAAACATAATCCCCACTATCCGTTCTTCCACCGCAAAATGCCTACATTATGATAAAGAAGACCCTCTATGTTGCTCCCCAGCCTATCTCAGCATGAAGAACAAGCAATTGGTCATCAAATTGCCTGAGGTTGAGAAGAATGGTTCGTTGCCTGAATCATTAAAAAAGCAAGCAAAACTCTGTGATAATATTTTGATTATTTTCGCATTCTAAAAAAAAAATTATTATGTACGAACAGCAAAACATAGAATACAAGTCTATTTGGAAGGACGAATATCTGAAGTGGATATGCGGCTTTGCTAATGCGCAAGGCGGTAAAATTTTTATTGGTAAAGACGATGACGGCAAGGTGGTAGGCGTGCAGAACGCAAAAAAACTGTTGGAAGAGTTGCCCAACAAAATCACCACCATTCTGGGCATTGTAGCCGATGTCAATTTGCACGAACCCGCTGAAGGCAATTATATTGAAATCGTTGTTGAAGCACAGCTCAACCCTGTGAATTACAAAGGCGAATACCACTACCGCAGTGGCAGCACCAAACAAGAACTGAAAGGTGCGGCATTGGATAAATTTCTGTTGGGGAAACTAGGCAAACATTGGGATAGTGTACCAATTCCAAATGTTACGGTTGCCGATTTGAAACCTGACACGTTTGACTTTTTTCGCAAAAGAGGCGTTAAAAGCACACGACTTGAGGATGAGGTATTGACAGACAGCAACGAACTTTTGCTTGAAAATCTGCAATTGACCGAGAATAATTATCTGAAACGCGCGGCTATTTTGCTATTCCACCCCAAACCGGAAAAGTTTGTGACCGGTGCATTTATTAAAATCGGCTATTTTGAATCGGACAGTGATTTGCGCTTTCAAGACGAAGTACATGGCAATTTGTTTGAACAAGTTGAAAAGACAATGGAACTGCTTTTTACAAAGTACATTAAAGCCATGATTAGTTACGAGGATATTTACCGCGTGGAAACCTACGAATACCCGAAAGAGGCAGTGCGTGAGGCTATTCATAATGCCGTTGCACACAAGGACTACACCGGCGCAACACCCATTCAAATCAGTGTTTACAACGACAAAATTATGATTTGGAACTTTGGGCAACTTCCTGAAAATTGGACGATTGACACATTGCTGGACAAACATTCTTCTGTTCCTCACAATCCCGATATTTCCAACGCATTTTTTCGTATTGGTTATATTGAGGCGTGGGGACGCGGTATCCGGAAAATGAACGAACAGTGCGTAAAAGCAAGTTTGCCGCCACCGCTGTATTATTACGCAAGTTCCGGCTTTTGGGTAGTATTTCGCAAAGATTTATTTAACGAAGCAGATTTGCGCGATAACGGACTGAATGAAAGACAAATAAAAGCCGTGCTCTATGTTAAAGAGAATGGAAAAATCACGAATTTGCAATATTTGGAAATAAATGGCGACATAACGGATAGAACGGCATTACGCGACTTAGACGATTTGGTGGAAAAAGGTCTTTTTCAGCGTGTTGGCGATAAGAAAGCAGCCTATTACGAATTAGTAAATGTCGGATAAATGTCGGATATGTCGGATAAATGTCGGATAATATGATAAAGAAGACCCTCTATTTTGAAAACTCCGCCTATCTCAGCATGAAGAACAAGCAATTGGTCATCAAATTGCCTGAGGTTGAGAAGAATGATTCTTTGCCCGAATCGTTCAAGGAGCGCAGTGTGCACACCATTCCGATTGAGGATATTGGCGTTGTGATTTTGGATAATAAGCAGCTGACTATTACGCATGGATTGCTTGAGGAATTGTTGGCAAATAACTGTGCTGTAATCACTTGTGGAAGTAATCGAATGCCGGTTGGGTTACAATTGCCGCTGGATGGAAATACCTTGCAAAGCGAGCGTTTTCAGGCACAAATTGATGCCTCCGTTCCGTTGAAAAAGCAGTTGTGGCAACAGACCATTCAGGCGAAAATCACTAATCAGGCGTATGTTTTGAAAACGACCCGCAATGAAACCGTAACTAATATGCTGAAATGGGCGGGCGATGTGAAAAGCGGCGACAGCGACAATCTGGAAGCACGGGCGGCGGCTTATTATTGGAAAAATATGTTCCCTGATATTGCCGATTTCACGCGGGGGCGCGAAGGTGTTCCGCCCAATAATTTGTTAAATTACGGTTATGCGATTTTGAGGGCAGTCGTTGCGCGTGCTTTGGTGGCGAGCGGGTTGTTGCCAACGCTTGGAATACACCACCACAATCGCTACAATGCCTATTGCTTGGCGGACGATATTATGGAGCCTTACCGCCCGTTTGTCGATAAATTGGTGGTTGAGATTGTGGATGGCGGCGGGAATATTGACGAATTATCCAAAGCAATGAAGATTAAACTGTTGAACATTCCCGTCTTGGATGTGGTTATCAATGAACAGCGCAGCCCGTTGATGCTTGCAGCGGCGCAAACAACCGCCTCATTAGCAAAGTGTTATCTTGGCGAGGCGCGTAAAATTGCTTACCCTTCATTTACATAGCGCAAGAATATGGAACGTTTTAGCGAATATCGAATTATGTGGGTCATGGTGTTTTTTGATTTGCCTACGGAAACGAAAAAGGAGAAAAAAGCGTACTCCGATTTCCGTAAAAAGTTGGTAAATGACGGCTTTACCATGTTTCAATTTTCCATATATTTGCGCCATTGTGCCAGTCACGAAAATGCAGATGTGCACATTAAGCGGGTCAAAAACATTTTGCCCGAACAGGGTCATGTTGGCATTCTGTGTGTTACAGACAAACAATTTGGCAGTATGGAACTGTTTTACGGCAAAAAAGAAAAGGAAGTATCCACGCCATATCAGCAATTAGAATTATTTTAAACTATAAAAAATAAAGAAAAATGAAAAATGAAAGAACTTTTTAGTCAAGATGAGCAAAATCTCATCATCTACAACACCGATGATGGCAAAACCTCCGTGGCATTATTAGCCAAAGATGGGCAGATAGGATTGAGTCAGCAACAGATTGCAGAACTTTTTGACACCTCTGTGCCAAATATCAGTATGCACATATCTAATATATTGCTTGACAATGAATTAGATAAAAATTCAGTTGTTAAGGATTACTTAACAACTGCCCCGGACGGCAAGAATTACATGGTTACATTCTATAGTTTGGAAATGATTTTGGCGATTGCTTTTAGGGTAAGAAGCCATCGGGGTACACAGTTTCGCCGGTGGGCAAATCGCAATTTGAAGGAGTATTTGGTCAAAGGTTTTGTGATGAATGATGAACGCCTGAAAAATCCAAACGGACGATTCGATTATTTCGATGAATTACTTGCCCGCATTCGTGACATTCGCGCATCCGAAAAGCGATTTTATCAGAAAGTGCGAGATTTATTTGCTCTTTCAAGTGACTATGACACAACGGATAAGGCGACGCAAATGTTTTTAGCCGAAACACAAAACAAGTTATTGTATGCAATTACGGGCAAAACCGCAGCCGAACTTATTGTGTCACGAGCAGATGCTTCGCAACCGAATATGGCATTGACAAATTGGAATTGCGAGCCAAAGACCGCAAAGACATCACAATGAAATTTTGGCGCGAAAACGTGGATAAAATCCTGCAACTCAACGACAAAGTAGTGTTGATGAGCAACGGCAAGGTAAGCAATCAGCAAATGGAAGAATATGTTGATGTCGTATATAACGATTTTCATCTTCAGCGCAAACTTTTTGAGGCGCAACAAGCTGATTTGCAGGATATAGAAGAATTGAAAGAATTGGAAGAAAAACTTAAATAAAAATGCGTATTTATGGAGCAACTTAAAGTTGAGCGTTCATCACACACCTCCAAAGAGGAGGTCTATCAATGTTTATTGCCGCAAATCAAGGCATTGGTGCAATCTGAACCGGATTTGATTGCTAATTTAGCCAATATTGCTGCGGTTTTGAAGGCGGCTTTTGATTTTCTTTGGGTCGGCTTTTATTTGGTGAAAGACGAAAAATTGGTTTTGGGTCCATTTCAAGGTCCGATTGCGTGTACTCGAATTGCTTATGGGAGAGGCGTTTGCGGAACGGCTTGGAAAGAACGACGCACCATCGTTGTGCCGGATGTAGAACAATTCCCTGGTCATATCGCGTGTAGTAGCGAGTCGAAATCGGAAATCGTAGTGCCATTACTCGCAAATGGCAGCGTCATCGGCGTTTTGGACATTGACAGCCATCAATTAGGCACGTTTGATGCAATTGACGCCAAATATTTGGAGAAAATATGCCACAGCCTTCCATAAAAGGCAAGTACAATCGAATTTCAAACAAAAAATCCTGCCAAACAGGCAAGATTTTTAATGTAAACAATCTCTTTTTCCTTTCCTAAAATCAATCGTAAACAACTAAATTTCAACGGTTTATCGCAAATTTGTTGTTTACGGTCGCAAAGGTACAAATTTTGAAAGCAATTCACAACATACAATGTTTTCTTCATCATTTTATAATGTTGTTTACGGTCGCAAAGGTACAAATTTTGAAAGCAATTCACAACCAACCCTAATTCACGCGCCTTTGCGGCTAAGTTGTTTACGGTCGCAAAGGTACAAATTTTGAAAGCAATTCACAACATTCAATGTCAGATGTATGACCGGTTAATAGTTGTTTACGGTCGCAAAGGTACAAATTTTGAAAGCAATTCACAACGCTAAATCCTCTTATGGGAAATCTAAAATGTTGTTTACGGTCGCAAAGGTACAAATTTTGAAAGCAATTCACAACAATCTAACTGGTCTGATACTGATTTTGGAGGTTGTTTACGGTCGCAAAGGTACAAATTTTGAAAGCAATTCACAACACTTGCTGCCGGTGCATTGCAATCCATTTGGTTGTTTACGGTCGCAAAGGTACAAATTTTGAAAGCAATTCACAACTTCGCCTCCGCTGATTGTTACGGGAACGATGTTGTTTACGGTCGCAAAGGTACAAATTTTGAAAGCAATTCACAACTTGAAGAAGCCTACACTATTTGCCTCTATTTGTTGTTTACGGTCGCAAAGGTACAAATTTTGAAAGCAATTCACAACCACCCGGCTCGGCAGATTTCCACGCATTGTGTTGTTTACGGTCGCAAAGGTACAAATTTTGAAAGCAATTCACAACACTATCGGAGTGCCGGACAGTAGCAGGCTCGTTGTTTACGGTCGCAAAGGTACAAATTTTGAAAGCAATTCACAACGCGTGCACGTAAGCAATCCGGAATGAATGTGTTGTTTACGGTCGCAAAGGTACAAATTTTGAAAGCAATTCACAACCGCAAAGGTACAAATTTTGAAAGCAATTCACAACCATCCACTCTTTGGCTTAAATTCAACATCAGTTGTTTACGGTCGCAAAGGTACAAATTTTGAAAGCAATTCACAACAATACACATTAGATAATGCAGGTACAGAGAGTTGTTTACGGTCGCAAAGGTACAAATTTTGAAAGCAATTCACAACCACGTTGGCGACGGGTAATGATTCGGCAGGTTGTTTACGGTCGCAAAGGTACAAATTTTGAAAGCAATTCACAACCACGTTGGCGACGGGTAATGATTCGGCAGGTTGTTTACGGTCGCAAAGGTACAAATTTTGAAAGCAATTCACAACCAAGTCTTAAACTCAACGTTATACCCTTGCGTTGTTTACGGTCGCAAAGGTACAAATTTTGAAAGCAATTCACAACGTACGCCTACCTTCTTGCACAGGATGGACGGTTGTTTACGGTCGCAAAGGTACAAATTTTGAAAGCAATTCACAACATGAATTTGATCGCGTATGTATTTCGTTCTGTTGTTTACGGTCGCAAAGGTACAAATTTTGAAAGCAATTCACAACCCATATATTCTGCCGCCGCATGCATTGCTCGTTGTTTACGGTCGCAAAGGTACAAATTTTGAAAGCAATTCACAACGAAAGCCACTTATCAACAAATAAAGAGTTGGTTGTTTACGGTCGCAAAGGTACAAATTTTGAAAGCAATTCACAACCCGCCCGATGATTTGATAATACAGGGCTATGTTGTTTACGGTCGCAAAGGTACAAATTTTGAAAGCAATTCACAACAACAGATATTGTACCCGTCATTTTTACAAGGTTGTTTACGGTCGCAAAGGTACAAATTTTGAAAGCAATTCACAACGGCGACATTTCCTCATATTCAATCCGCTCAGTTGTTTACGGTCGCAAAGGTACAAATTTTGAAAGCAATTCACAACCTGGTTTATTCGTTCCGCGCAGGCGGAAGTGTTGTTTACGGTCGCAAAGGTACAAATTTTGAAAGCAATTCACAACCTGGCTGTAGTAACAGTTACAGTAGTACTAGTTGTTTACGGTCGCAAAGGTACAAATTTTGAAAGCAATTCACAACTGTACATAATCGCTAACCTTTATTTAACTGTTGTTTACGGTCGCAAAGGTACAAATTTTGAAAGCAATTCACAACCTGTTTCTATTTCGGGTACAAAGGTAAGTAGTTGTTTACGGTCGCAAAGGTACAAATTTTGAAAGCAATTCACAACTTAAAAAAAGATTCCAATCGCTTGGGAGAGTTGTTTACGGTCGCAAAGGTACAAATTTTGAAGGCAATTCACAACTGAATTGATGGAGTGCTTCCATCGGCATTTGTTGTTTACGGTCGCAAAGGTACAAATTTTGAAAGCAATTCACAACATTTTAGACAAGGTCAAAAAAAAGACTGGGTTGTTTACGGTCGCAAAGGTACAAATTTTGAAAGCAATTCACAACCATCTGCTACGTCTAATGTTCTTTTTAATGTTGTTTACGGTCGCAAAGGTACAAATTTTGAAAGCAATTCACAACAACATCCAACGCTTGTATTCCGCAGGCACGGTTGTTTACGGTCGCAAAGGTACAAATTTTGAAAGCAATTCACAACAGCGAAAGTCTCATCTGTCTTGTTCGTTTGGTTGTTTACGGTCGCAAAGGTACAAATTTTGAAAGCAATTCACAACAATGTGTCCAAATGGACGTTACTTACAATGTTGTAGGTGTTAGACCATTATGAACACCCGCCCTTAATTATTTTCCTTCCAATTTCTTTATGGCTGCATCCACTTGATCCTCCACCTCATAATTAAAGTGAACCATAAGTATTAGAAATTCCTTCGAATAATTCTTATTGTTCGGGTCGTTTTTTCCGGTAACCCTACCCTTAATACACTCATTTTTAATATTCCTTAATACCTGAATTTTACTCTCCTTACCGCCATAAGAATAAGCCGACTGACTTATAAGATGATCGAAAGCCTTGTTCCATGATTCCACAGTGGTATTATATAGCTTCTTTTCATCCGGAGAAAGTTTCTTTATGGCACTCTTTACCGCCACACCGGAAGGTCTTCTTGAGGAATCCACGGAGGATTGAGAATCGCAACTTGTCATTCCAAAGAACAATGGAATAACCACCGCGGTCAATGAGACCAAAAATACTAACTTTTTCATTTTTGTAAATTATTAAATTATTACTATTATTTTCTTGTTTTCTTGTTTTAATATGGATCAATACCATTACTGTTGTTTTCGGTCGCAAAGGTACAAATTTTAAAAGCAATTCACAACCTTTGAAAACAAAACCCTCTTGGAAGCAGCAGTTGTTTACGGTCGCAAAGGTACAAATTTTCGTGAATCTGTTGAATAATCATATTTTTTTTGTAGTTTTGCGCCTTAAACACACATAGTATATTATGTCGGAGAATATTAGCATCACAAAGGGGTTGTTGCCGCTTGCCAAATTGTATGGTTGGGTGGTGAAGGGGCGCAATAAATTGTTTGACGGGGGTGTTTTGAAGTCGGAGCAGTTTCCGGTGCCTGTCATTTCTGTTGGCAATCTGACGGTTGGGGGGACGGGCAAAACGCCTCATACGGAGTATCTTATTCGCCTCTTGAGCAAAAAGCACAAGGTGGCGGTGCTGAGTCGCGGTTACAAACGAAAAACGAGCGGCTTTCACTTGGCAAATGCCCGGTCTACGGCACAAACCATTGGTGATGAGCCGTTTCAGATTTTCAGAAAATTTCCGGAAGTGACGGTTGCGGTGGATGGCAATCGGAGGCGGGGCATTCATACGCTGTTGCAACTGCCTGTCAATCAACGCCCTGACGTTATTTTGCTGGATGATGCCTATCAGCATCGCTATGTGACACCTTCGCTGTCTATCCTGCTGACCAATGCGCAACGGTTGTTTTCCAAGGATGCGTTGCTTCCGGCAGGGCGTTTGCGCGAACCGGGTGCCAACAGTAGCCGTGCCAATATCGTGATTTGCACCAAATGTGGCACCGATTTTTCGGCAAACGATTATCACGCTTTGGCGCAACAAATTCCATTGACCCCACAGCAACAATTATATTTCACAAATTATCACTACAAAGGGCTTTTGCCCGTGTTTCCGGATGCCACGCCGGTAAAAAAAGAAAATCTCGAGCGGCTGAAAAAAGAAGAATATTCACTGCTGATGCTGGCAGGATTGGCACAACCGGAGGATATGGAAACGTATTTGCAAGCTTACACCGCCGATTTGCAAACGCTCATCTTCTCCGACCACCACGCCTTTTCCAAAAAAGACTTTGAACACATCGCTGCAAAACAGGCGGCAATCAGGAACGACAAAAAGTTAATCATCACCTCCGAAAAAGATGCCATGCGTTTGATGGATAATCCGTTTATGCCCGAAAATCTCAAATCGCAGTTGTATTATCTCCCTATCCGTGTGGCGTTTAGCAACAAGCAGGATGAAGAATTATTTGTGCACAAGATTGAAGAGCATATCGCTAATTTGCAAATTATTTGCGCCTGAGCCGTTCCCGCGCCGCCTCAATCAGCGTGTCGCGCTTTCTACGCGCATCAGAAGAGACCAAACTAACCACAGTATCGGGTGCAATCCCGCCTTCAATATCCTGCATATCAGCATTATACATGGGGCAAGCGGAGAAACGCACACCCCAGCCGTTGGGAATTTCGGACGAAAACGGTAGCCCGGAGCCGCCGCCGGTGGTGTCGCCGAGAATAGTCACACCGGGCAGTCCGGACATCGCATTGACAAAATCGTTGGTCGCACTGTAGCAATGGCGGTTCGTTAGTACCACCACATCACGCAAATATCGCCAACGATCTGCGGGCGGTTCGATATATTTTGGCACCGGCTTTGAAAAATCATTGTGTCCCTTGCCGGTTTTGTGCTGCATATAGCCCACCAGCGTTTTTTTACTCACAAAACGGGATGCCAGCATCTCCGCATAGTCCAAAACGCCGCCGCCATTGTCGCGCACATCCACAATCATGCCGCGACAGTTGCGAAACGTGTATATCACATAATCTAAATTAGCCTCACCAATGGCATCCATAAAATCGGCGTAGCGAACGTAGCCAATGCTGTCCGGTTCAAGAATTTTATAGCGCAGGCCGGCGGCAATCTGATAATCGTGCCCCAAGTAGGCATCAATCAACTCCTGGTTAAAATTTTTCGGATAATTTTCGTACCAATCCCAATAACGCCCCAGATTGAATGCCGAAATCAAGTTCACATGTCCATCACGCACCTCCCGAAGCATCGCGCTCAACACCAAAAACAGCGTATCCCGCGACATTTTTGGGGTGATTTTCGGCGCATATTCCGCATGAACAGCATCCCAATCCACCCCCTTGACATCAAAAAAACAATAATGCTCATCCATGATTTTCCACAACGCCTCAAAATTGCCTTGCGGCGAGTTGTCGAACTCCTCTATCTCGATGCAGGTGGCGAAGAGCAGGGGCAGCAGTGCAATTAAACTATATTTGAGAAAATTCTTCATTCGCTTGCCGGCAAAAAAGGTTTAACACTCCTACCCGGATGCACTGTGAAATATTGTGAAATTCCGATGAAAAAGGTGTTGGAATGAACGCGCGTATCAACTTGATTGACACGGGTTTCATACATCCAATTGACATACGAGAGGCGGAGAATGGTGCTGAAATTGAAAGGCAGTTCTACCGACAGGATGTTGCGCATCGAGAGGTAATTGTGGAACGATGAAAATTCGAGCGGGGCATCGCCCGTGCTAATTTCATAATACGACTCGCCAAATTCGGGTGCCCAAAACATCCCCAGTGCGGGGATATTCATTTGATAGCGCAACTTGATTGGCTGCTTTTTTATCTTAAATTGATACGCTGCGACGCCTGAAAGCCCTAAATCCAGATGCACTTTTGCCGTTGCCGGATTGTTGCCGTTGCGCAAGTTGTAGATACCACCGACCAAAGCCTCCGTATGCAGTCCGGCATACAATTGAAAGCCGTGTAGCGGCTCAAAACGGCGATACATGCCAAAATCATACGCCACAACCCCCATGTATGTCGATGATGTTTGCGTTGGATTTTCGCTCAATGCCACATTCATATTGAACAAATGCTGCATCGCAATCGTCCCGCCAAGCAGCCCTGTCATGCGCATTTCCTCTTGAAGGAGTCCAAAATTGTAGCCTGTGTATTCAAGCGGCGACAAATAGGTGTCATAAATGGATGCCTGCCCCACGCCCAGCATCGTGGACTTATATATTGGCTTTTGCGCCGCAGTATTCAGCGATAAACAGGTTAATAAAACACAAATGAGAGGCATTTTTTTTCTGTTTTTAATGCGAAGCCACTGTTCTTTTAGAATGTGAGTCCACTTTTTCCATTGGATGCGAAGCCACTTGTTTCGTTTGATGCGGCGCAATGTGTGCCTCCACCAATGTTTCCACGCATCGGGGCTGAACATGGTGGAGTCGTTGATGGCTTGATGGGTCAGGAAAAATGCCAGAACCGTCAAAATGGAGGAACTGAGCCAAACACCTGACCAGACCTCCCACACGCCCTGTCTTGCCATTTTGGTGCCAAATTCATTGAGGGTGTAATACGTCAAATAGAGGGAAACGGACAGCACAGCAGGCATCCCCAGCCCACCCTTGCGGATGATTGCCCCAAGCGGCGCGGCGATGAAAAAGAACAGCAGACTGGAGAACGCAAGTGCAAATTTGGACTGCAACTGTATCTCATAGTTACGCAGTTGCGACATTGCCGCATTTTGTTGGTGCATATTAAACGTATGATTCGTCCGTACTTGGTCGGATTTGTCTTTTGCCCGTTGCAGCAAACCAATTCGTTGTTCCGACGACAATCGGTCAAAATAGTGCTGAAAACCATTCGCAAACAGGGTGTCGCGCGTGCCGGATTTGGAGGCATAGCGTTTGGGTTCAAAGGTGTTGAGGTAGGTTGCACGCTTCAGCAGAGGCAGGCTGAAGCGATTGAGACTGTCCTGTTCCACGCGCACCGAGTCGATAAAAGTCTTCAGTTCGATGATGTTTTTGCCATCGGCGCGACTGCCCAGCACGGACTCGTCTTCCATACTGAAATTAGCGTCAAAACTGATTAAAATCTCCCGAAATTTGAATGTTTCGCGGCGATAGGGAATCATTTCGTTGGCTCTGCGCACACGGTTGGTATTGAGATTTTCAAACGATTCGCCGCTGTGAAGCGATAGCACCAGATATTTTTTGTCTTCCGACATTCTCAATCTGCCCGAATCCGCCACTATCACTTTGGCATTTTCAAACCCCTGCGAATAGTCGTAAATCTTCATGTCGCGCAACAAGCCGCCTTTCTTGTCTTTTTTGCGCACAAAGACATTAAAACCATCTATTTCACGGTAAAAAATGCCCTCAGGAATATCCAATTCAGGTGATTTTTGTTTCAAAGACAGCATTATGGCTGCCATTTTGAGCCGCGCACGAGGCTGAACTTCGTTTTGAAATATAAAGGAGGTGACGGCGATACACACCACACAAACAATCAGCGGCTTCATTATGCGTAACAGCGAAATGCCGGCTGCCTTCATCGCCGTGAGTTCACAATGTTCTCCCAGATTGCCAAATGCCATCAGAGAAGCCAGCAAAACAGCCAATGGAACGGCTGTAGGCAATAAATGGAGAGAAATGTAAAGGAAAAACTGCGCAAGAACACCGGCACCAACCCCCTTGCCAACCATATCAGCAATTGACATCCACAAAAAGTGCATCAGGAGTATAAACAAACTGATGCTAAACGTCACAAACAGCAACGGGAGAAAATGCCCCAAAATAAATCCATATAACCTCTTCATCAGTTACCAGTTAGCAGTTACCAGTCACCACCCCGTCAATTGTCAATGACCACCAGTTTTTAATCGGTAACTGGTAACTGGTAACTGCTAACTGCTAACTGGTAACTGAAAAGTGCCCGGAACAAGACTCGAACTTGCACATCATTGCTGACACTAGTCCCTGAAACTAGCGCGTCTACCAATTTCGCCATCCGGGCTTTTCAAATTGCGGCACAAAGGTACGAAATAGTTATGAGTTATGTGTTATGTGTTGTGATTTTTTTTTCGTTTTTTGTTTTTTTAACTCAATCAGTTATAATTCATAATTCATAACTCATAACTACCCATCGCTGCAACGCTCCGAATGGCAGCCCGATTTATGTGTGGAGAAGTCTATGCATGTCTAATATTTTGTTACGCATGAACACAATAATATCGTATAAAAACCTGATTTGCTCCAGTGAGCGCACTTTTTCACTTCCTCCAACCGATTTTCATTGCTCACGAGCGTTTCTCTTTAATGTCCTTGTTTCCATATCACTTGTTATTTTTCACGCAAAGGTACGACATCTTTTGTATTTGCAAATCTTTTGATATTTTTTTTTAATTATTTATCATCGTAATGCCCAAGCAGGGAAAACACATTGACATCATCACCATCTACCCGATACACAACCCTATCTTTCTTTGTCGCCGGTGAGCCGCTTTTCTTGATGATTTCGAGATGTTTATCGGCAGTTGGTGAATAGACTATTTCCATAAGTCGGCGATTGCTATTTTTTTACCCTTTCCCTCTTTGATGTCCTTTTCGGCTTGGTTAATCATAGCAACATACTCCTTATTATAAGGCGATTGCTCTACCTGACTAACGACACGCCGCTTGCTTTTGTTCAACATCATCCCGTTTAAGAACGCTTGCAATTCATCCATTGTTACGCTGTACTTATCGAGGTCAATACGCGCATAGCTTGCACGCCCTCGCGTGCCCTTTTCATACTGTACACCTGTCATTGTTTCCATCGCTGTGTAATTTTTAATTGATACGATCGGCGGCAAAGGTAAACACTATTTTTGACATACGCAATTTTTTTTCGCAGTTACAATTGAACTCGCCCATAATTCATAATTATTTTGCACCTTTGCAAAAATTTTACACAGATTGAAGTTATGAATAAGATTGTTGAATGTGTCCCCAATTTCAGTGAGGGACGCAATTTGGAGGTTGTGGAATGCATTGTTGATGCCTTTAGAGGTAAGCAAGGCGTGAAATTGTTGGACTATAGCAGCGATGCCGACCACAATCGGATGGTGGTGACGGCGATTGGCTCTCCGGAGGCAATACAAGCGGCTGTGTTTAAAGCCGTTGGTACCGCTCTGTTAAAGATAAATTTAACACACCATCGGGGCGAACATCCGCGCATGGGGGCGGCAGACGTGATTCCTTTTATCCCGTTACGCAATATGTCGTTGGACGAAGCCGATGCTTTGGCTAAATCCACCGGCAAACAGCTTGCCGCGCAATACCATTTGCCTGTTTATCTGTACGAAAAATCGGCTTCTGCCGCCCACCGCTGCAATCTCGCCGAAGTGCGCAAAGGCGAATTTGAAGGACTGACCGCCAAAATGCAACGCCCCGAATGGCAGCCCGATTTCGGTCCCGCACTCCCCCACCCCACCGCCGGAGCCACAATCGTCGGCGCACGAATGCCCCTCATCGCATTCAACGTGAACCTCAACACCGCAGACGTAGCCATCGCAAAAGCCATCGCAAAAAAAATCCGCTTCAGCAACGGCGGTTTGCCAGCCGTCAAAGCCAAAGGCTTTTTCCTAAAAGAAAAAAATCAAGCACAAGTGTCAATGAATTTAACAGATTACACCCAAACCGGTATCAATCAAGCCGTTGAAGCCATCCGCGCAGAAGCCAATCGCTACGGCACAAGCATCGCCAACTGCGAATTGATAGGCTTGGCACCGCTGCAAGCCATTACGGACGCGTCGACGAATTATTTGGCATTGGAAAATTTCACGCCGCAGCAGGTGTTGGAAACGCATATCCACCAATTATTCTAAATGAGAATCGACAAGATGGGCATATTAATGGCACTGTAATATTTTTTCGATTGCAGCTTCTTTCGGATGGAATCCGTCATAGAAGTCAAATTCACCTAACCGGTATTTTTCTGGGTCGTACGAACCATATACTGTGATTTGATGCTTTGTGGCATAATTCACAAAATATGTTTCAACATCTAAAACTATTTTGTAATAATTGTCTGTTCGAAAATAGTTATATACTTGAGGATGAAACGGAAGCAATATAAACTCCACTTCAATGCCTTTTTGTTGTAAATATTCAATAAACTTTGAAAACAGCAAACAATAGTCTTGCCACAGAGAAGTGAAATTTTTTATGAGATATATTGGGTTGGCATTAAAGTCACGAGCTTTTTGATTAATTTCTTTTAAATCTGCATTTCGATAAGTTGTATCATAAGCTACTGAGCCATCAATACGTTTTGTTCCATCCTCGTTTATTGCCTCTTTCGTTGGTTTACATATTGGTTTTTTTAACTTTCGTAGATATGCTATCGATGACTTCAAATATGAAAAAGAAAACAATTCCGGATATTTGTAAAAATTTCCCCAACTTGCCCCAAATTGAAAACGTTTGCCTTTTTTTAATAAAATATTCGCGAAGTCATTATATTCATTTTTCAATATTGTCCAACTTGTGTTTCCATGATTGACATTTAACAACCACGGGTCTAAGCCGATTAACACCTTGTGCAGTTGATTGCATCCTTTTTTTTCGTACAGATAGTAGATTGCCATCAAGTCTTCTAACACAGCACCAGTCACTCCATGGTTCATCAAACGCTCATTCCCTGTCATCGTCTGTCCGATTAACATAACTCTGCTGCTGCCCAAAACAATTTCTGTCGGACATTTCGGCAATTTTTCAATATACTGCCTTTGCAGACTTCGTTCATCGTAGTTGGTAGCACCCGCCACATTGTACCCTTGCAGCAAATAATCAACAATATCACTTCCATAACCCTTTCGAAAAAGATTAGCCGGGTCAACAAAATAGTTTGTAGCCACTATTGAGAGCGGGATAGGAATATAAAATAATAACCGAATAAAAAACTTTTTCATAACTTAAAATTGAAAATAAATAAATTGATTAGCACCTGTTGCACTGAATAATATAATCACATACGCTACCAAATAAGAGATGAATAATCTGATAGTAAAAGCTTGTATATGACTTATTTGAAGCCCATGTTCTCTATGTCTTTGCACCCACTCGACAAAAATAAGCAACGCAGAAAACAACACAGTTTTTTTACTACCTGAAAATTCAGGCATTGCAAACAGTGAAGAAGAAAAAATCTCCGAAATATAACTCCAAGCATGTGTCATATTTTCAGCCCGAAACAATATCCACCCAAAAACCACCAACCCAAACGTAAGTGCCATTTGGCAAACCTCTTTTAGACTTGGCAAAATGCGCCCCTCGGCAACCGTATCAGTATATTTCCGATTTTTGCCCAACAAAATAACCGGCAAAAACAGGATTGCATGATAGGCGCCCCAACTAATAAACGTCCAATTCGCACCATGCCAAAAGCCACTTACAAGGAAGATAATGAATGTGTTGCGCACCACTTGCCATTTTGTGCCGCGACTTCCGCCCAGCGGGATGTACAAATAATCGCGAAACCATGTGTTGAGCGAGATATGCCACCGCCGCCAAAATTCGGCAATGTCGCGCGAAAAATAGGGAAATCTGAAGTTTTGCAAAAACTTGAATCCCAACAGTTTACCAATTCCTAATGCCATATCGGAATAGCCCGAAAAGTCGCCGTAAATCTGAAACGTAAAGAAAATCGCACCCAAAAGCAGCGTGCTACCCGAATAAGCAGCCGAATTATTGAAAATTTCATTGGCTATCGTGGCACAATTGTCGGCAATCACCATTTTTTTTAACAGCCCCCAAAGAATTTGCCGCATCCCATCAACAGCCAAAGCATAATCAAAAGTTCGGCGTTTGTAAATCTGCGGCAGTAAATTGGTAGCCCGCTCAATCGGTCCGGCCATTGCCAGCGGGAAGATGCTCACAAAAAGGAAAAATGACACCACATCGCGCGTCGGCTCAAACTTTCGCCGATAAACATCAATCGTATAGCTCAATGTGTGGAAAGTGTAAAAACTGATGCCAACCGGCAAAATCAAATGTAAAGTATTGGCTTGCAGATGAATACCAAGCATACCAAACGCATCCACAAAAGAGGTCACGAAGAAATCATAGTACTTGAACACGCCCAATACCCCAAACGAAACCAAGCAGCAGACCGTCAAAATCAGCCGCCGTCGCTTTTGTGCATCGGTTTTCATCATTAACACGCCTGCCAAATAGTTGGTGATGGAACACAGCAACACCAGCGACAAGTAACGCCAATCCCACCAGCCGTAGAAAAAATAACTGGCAGCAAGCAAAAACACATTCTGCACCTTGACGTTTTTGGACATTGCCCAATACAGTAGAAATACGATGGGCAGGAATATCCCGAAAGCAATTGAGTGTTACTATACAGCACCGGGCTTAAGTCAACAGGAAAGCAGGTGATGCCGATTGTCTGTTTTTACCTGCGATGTTAGAGAAGACAGTTGTCCCGCTACCTGATGGTTGCGGCTATTTGAAAGGCAAGTAATGGCGACTGACCGTTTTTGCATGCAGTATCAGCAATGGAGTGTAGTTGGGCAAAGCCTTGAGCACCGGTCAGAGACCTGAAACAACCGGAGTTCTTGAGTTTGATTTTAAATGCCCGTATTGCTCGCTCCGAAGCATTGTTATCCGGAGGCACATTCTCATCTTCAAGAAAGTAAAAGAGGTAATCCCGATACTTTATTAGTCGCTTTTGCAAGGCTTTGATTTTTTCGTGTGCCGTGTCAATCGGTTCATCAATTAAGACTTGCAGTCGTTTTTGGATGTGGGTTGTATCTATTTTTCCGACTGCATCTTTTCTCAGTTGTAGGGCATCCAAAATCAGTTTTTTCATTCGTTTGCTCCAAGTCTGGTTTGCGTACAACTGGGAAGCATAAATCAGGTCGCGTAGAATATGAGAAGTGCATATTTGATGCGTTTTGACATTGGCACTAAAATAGCCGGCTAGACAATCTGTTACAAGCACTGACATCGGAAGTCCCTCCGGCATCATTTTCTCAAACTCTTCTTTTTTGCGCGTAAGTCCCGCTTTGATGTATGTGAGCTGCTTGTTTTGAATCACCCACGCCCACATTGTTTTTCCATTGACAGAACACGTTGTTTCATCTGCCCCAATAACAGGACTTGTGGTAAGACCAAGTCTGATGGTTTCGAAAGCCGGAGATGTGCGATATACCATGCGGTCTAAAATGTTACCGATGGTGCCGGGGGACATAGATAGTCCACAAAACTCGTTCATCGTATCGGTCAGCCTTTGGTAAGGAAGCCGCTGACGGATATTGAAATAGGTGACGGCAGCTTCAACGCCGGAACCATAGCTAATCCTGGAATTAACCCCTACCGGAAATTCACCATCATTAACCCAACCACATTGGCAAACCTTACGCATTTTGTGATATTCTTTCACTATGGGACGAATGGGCGGAAGGTCTATTTCTTGACGAACTTCCAACACGCTTGCTTCCTCTGCGGACAAATCCGCCCCACAATGAGTGCAAAAATCGGAACAAAGGTCAATTATCTCATCCGGTTTTTGCATCGTCAGCGTTTTGCCTACATGTCCTTTTTGACCGCCAACCGGACGACCGGTCTTTTGGCGAAGGTTCACTTTTTGGGTGCCGATAGGGTCTTTACTGGAAGGAAGATGGCTATTCTGACTGGTTTTAGGGTGCTCATAACGGGACAAGCGTGCGCGTAAGTCGGCTATCTCCTTTTCTTGAATCGCAATTGCTTTTTTTTGAAGCTCATTCTCCTTTTGTAAAGTTCGAACCTCCGCAATCAATGTCTTCACTAAAATCTCTATGTCCATTATATCTCCCATATTACTATAACGGGAAAAGTGTCGGTTTAGTATTTAAAGTTCAGGATGATTCGTTTTTTTTTAGTCCGCTGTGGGGAGGTGCTGTATAGTAACAATTGAGTTGAATAACATAATGTTTAAAAGTTTGTGCCTCAAACTCTTAAACTCTTCGGCAAACTAAAAGCGTAAAACTGCCCATGATTTGCTTATTTTGTTTTAGTTGGCTCTGGTAAACCATTTGTAGTCAAATAAGTACGAACAATTCACGCAACACGCGCAAACTTTCGCAACTTATTCTCGACTACGTTTTTTTGAAATTTACCAGACTTCACTAAAACCAAGAATAAGAGCTAAAGCTCTATTATTTAACAATTTATAATTCTAATTTTTCATTTTTTGTTGTTCATTTTTTTGTTCAACGGCGGCAGAGGTAAGCATTATTTTTCATAATTCAACCAAAATGCTTACCTTTGCGCGATTTTTATGTAAAAAAGCAATGACGATGAGGAAAATTGGACTTTATCAGGCAGAGAATGAGCACGATGCGTGTGGTGTGGGCTTGTTGGTGGATATTAATGGCAACCGGTCGCATGAGATTGTTGAAAAAGGGTTGCAAGTGTTGGAGCACATGCTGCATCGCGGTGCCGAGAGTGCCGATAATAAAACGGGCGATGGTGCCGGTATCATGCTGCAAATTCCGCACGAGTTTATCCTGTTGCAGGGTATTCCGGTGCCTGAACGTGGAAAATACGGTATGGGCACGGTTTTTCTGCCACGCGACCCAAAGGAGGCGGATGCCTGTTTGGAGATTGTGCGCAATACCATCGCGGCAGAGGGGTTGCAACTGCTCGCCACCCGCGAAGTGCCCGTCAATAGCAGCGTGTTAGGTGCCATTTCTTCCGGCAACGAACCGCAAATCAAACAAATTTTTATTGTACCCAAAGAGCGTATCGAAGCCGATGTTTTGGAACGCAAATTGTATATTCTCCGCAAGAAAATTGAGAAAAATATGCAACAACGGGGTGTTTTGCCCGTTTCAAAGCCCGGTGCTTCCGGTTTTTATATCGCAAGCCTTTCCACGCAACGCACCATATATAAAGGGATGCTCACTTCTACGCAGTTGCGCGACTATTTTCCCGACCTCACGAATCCCTATTTTACCGGCGGATTGGCTCTTGTGCACTCCCGATTCAGCACTAACACGTTCCCCAGTTGGGATTTGGCACAGCCGTTTCGCCTCTTGGGTCACAACGGCGAAATCAACACCATCCGGGGCAATCGCTATTGGATGGAAGCCCGCGAGAGCATCCTCAACGCACCCGAATTGGGCGATTTGGAGGATATTTTCCCGATTATCCAGCAGGGACTGTCCGACAGCGCATCGTTAGACAATGTATTGGAATTTTTGGTGATGGCGGGGATGTCGTTGCCCAAAGCCCTGTCGATTTTGGTGCCCGAAAGTTGGAACAACAAAAACCCGATACCTGCCGAATTGAAGGCATTTTATGAATATTACAGCGTGGTGATGGAGCCGTGGGACGGTCCTGCCACGCTCCTGTTCACCGATGGACGCTATGCCGGCGGGATGCTCGACCGCAACGGATTGCGCCCGGCGCGGTATCTGATTACCCGCAACAATATGCTCGTGATGGCGAGTGAAGTGGGTGTGTTGCCTTTTGAGGCGGTCGAAATCAAGGAAAAAGGACGTTTGCGACCCGGCAAAATGCTGATGATTGACACGGCAGAGGGCAAGGTGTTTTACAACGATGAACTGAAAGAAACCCTCGCCGCAGAGCATCCTTACAAAGATTGGTTGGAGAAAAACCGCATCTCGCTAAGCGACATCTCATCGGGACGCACGGTGAAATATGCCGTTGAAAACCTCACGCAACAACTGCAAGCCTTTGGTTACAGCAAAGAAGACATTGAAAAAATCATCGTCCCCATGGCGATTGAGGGCAAGGAACCTATCGGGTCGATGGGCAACGACACCCCGCTGGCTGTGATGTCCGACAAGCCCCAACTGCTGTTCAACTACTTTCGCCAACTCTTCGCACAAGTTACGAACCCACCCATCGACCCCATTCGCGAAGAATTGGTGATGTCGCTGGATTTATATATCGGTCAGGACAGCAACTTTTTCAATGCGGAAGAAAAACTCTGCAAGATGGTGCGCCTGAAATCGCCCGTACTCACCAATTTGGAGTTGGATATTCTCACCAATCTGGGCTACAAGGGCTACAAATCGCAAAAATTGTCGATGTTATTCCCCGCGTCAGACACCCAAAAGGCGACTGCTTCGTTGTCGAATGCCCTCACCACGCTCTGCCAACAGGCGGAGAAGGCGGTGGACGAGGGTTTTCATTATGTGGTGCTTGGCGACAGGGGCGTGAACAGGGATAATGTGGCAATTCCATCGCTGCTGGCGGTGTCTGCCGTGCATCATCACCTGATAAAGAAGCGCAAACGTATGCAAATCGCGATTGTGGTGGAAACGGCTGAGGCAAGGGAAGTTAACCACTTCGCGTTGCTGTTCGCTTTCGGGGCATCGGCGGTGAATCCCTACATGGCGTTTGCCATTTTGGACGAAAAAGTGAAAACCAAAGACCTGCAATTGGACTACCACACAGCCGAAAAAAATTACATCAAAGCCATCAACAAAGGCTTGTTGAAGGTGCTGTCCAAGATGGGCATTTCCACGTTGCGGTCGTATCGCGGCGCACAGATATTTGAAACGGTGGGCATCAGCCAAAAACTCTTGGATACCTATTTTGAGGGGATGACTTCGCGCATTGGCGGGATTGAGTTGGAGGATGTGGCGCGGGATTTGCTGATTTTCCACGAAGCAGCATTCCTCAACGGCACCGCCGAAACGTGGCGCGCTACGTCTCTACCACAACAATCATTAGACTTGGAAACCGCCGGAAATTACACGTTCCGCAAAACCGGCGAATTTCACGCTTGGAACCCCGAAACCATCTCAATGTTGCAACTCGCGACCCGCACGGGCGATTATGCCAAATTCAAAGCATATACCACTATTGTCGATAACAAGTTGCAGCCAACGTTTATTCGGGATTTTTTGACTTACAAACCGCAGCCGATTGACATTTCCGAAGTGGAGCCGGTGGAGGCCATCATCAAGCGGTTTGTGACGGGGGCGATGTCGTTTGGGTCAATCAGCAAGGAGGCGCACGAAGCCATTGCAATAGCCCTCAACACGCTACACGGCAGGAGCAACACGGGCGAAGGCGGCGAAGACCCGGCGCGTTTTACAGTCGGCGAAGACGGACTCAATCGCCGCTCGGCTATCAAACAGATTGCATCGGGTCGCTTTGGCGTGACGGCAGAATATCTGGTGAACGCCGATGAACTGCAAATCAAGGTGGCACAGGGCGCAAAACCCGGCGAGGGCGGACAACTTCCCGGCTTCAAAGTGGATAAGATTATTGCGAAAACGCGCCATTCCATTCCCGGAATCACGCTCATTTCGCCTCCTCCTCATCACGACATCTATTCGATTGAGGACTTGGCGCAATTGATTTTCGACCTCAAAAATATCAACCCCGCAGCGTGCATTTCGGTAAAATTAGTGGCAGAAAGTGGCGTAGGGACTATTGCAGCGGGTGTGGCGAAGGCAAAAGCCGACCTGATAGTGATTGCAGGAGCCGATGGTGGCACGGGAGCCAGCCCGATGAGTTCGATTAAACATGCGGGCGTATCGTGGGAACTGGGCTTGGCAGAAACGCAACAGACGTTGGTAATCAACGACTTACGCGGATATGTGCGCCTGCAAACCGATGGGCAACTCAAGACGGGTAAGGATATTGTCATCGCGGCTCTTTTGGGAGCTGAGGAATATGGTTTTGCGACCTCTGCGCTGATTGTTTTGGGCTGTGTGATGATGCGCAAGTGCCATTTGAATACCTGTCCGGTGGGTGTGGCTACGCAGGATGAGAAGTTGCGGGTGCGGTTCAAAGGGAAGCATGAGTATTTGCTTAACTATTTTACTTTTTTGGCGACTGAGGTGCGGGAACATCTTGCTAATATGGGTGTGCGTAGTTTGGATGATATAATTGGTCGGGCGGATTTGCTTGTTGTACAGGGGATTGCGGGTCAAGCCCGCAATGACGGCTTCGCGACCGGTCAAGCCCTCAATGACAATCCTGCTGGCAATGATACAAAGACTTCTAAGTTGGATTTTGCTAAACTTACGCAGTTTATTGATAATGGTAAGGATATTCGTTGTACTAAAACGCAAGACCATAAGATTGATAGCGTTTTAGACCGCGAGATTATTCGCAAGACGAAATCGGCTATTGAAAACTCGTTGCCGGTGGAGTTGGAGGTGGCGATTGCAAACACCGACCGCGCAACAGGGGCGATGCTTTCGGGCGAGATTGCGAAACGCTATGGCGATGTGGGTTTGCCGGACAACACCATCACGGTGGGTTTCAAAGGCTCTGCCGGACAAAGTTTTGGCGCATTTTTGGCAACGGGCATCACATTCAACCTCGAAGGAGAAGCCAACGACTACCTGGGCAAGGGCTTGTCGGGCGGGAAAATCGCCGTAGTGCCTCCCAAAACAGCCTCATTCGCACCCGAAGAAAACATCATCGGCGGCAACACCTTATTATATGGAGCCACATCGGGCGAAGTCTATATCAACGGACGGGTAGGTGAACGCTTCTGCGTGCGCAATTCCGGTGCCGTAGCGGTGGTAGAAGGCGTTGGCGACCACTGTTGCGAATACATGACGGGCGGGCGAACAGTAGTCTTAGGCTCCACCGGCAAAAATTTCGCAGCCGGAATGAGCGGCGGCATAGCCTACGTCCTGGATATGAAGGGCAATTTCGACTATTTCTGCAACATGGAAATGGTAGAACTGTCGCTATTAGAAGAAAAATCGGACAGCCTCGAACTGCAAAACTGGATTACCCAACACTGTCAACACACGCAAAGCCCACTGGCAAAGCGCATTTTAGACAATTGGGACAAGTATTTAAAGCATTTCATCAAAGTGCTACCGATAGAATACAAGCGCGTGCTGCAAGAGGAGAAGATGGAGGCGATTAAGAAGAAGCTTGAGATGGTTGAGTCGGATTATTGATGTGTAGTAAGAAACAAGTGACGAAAAATTTATTAGAAAAGTGCGGAGAACAATTTTTTTTTTGATAATAATGTTTGTATGTTGCTTATTTATCGTACCTTTGCGGCATATTTGTAGTGCAATTTATTTTGAGTAGCGCAAATTATTAAAAAATATTATGTCTAAAGTCAAATTTATAGATGTTTCCAAATGGAAAAAAGAACTCCATGTGCACACTTCCGGCACAAGGAATAAATACATATTGACTTCAAAAGGAGGTAAATATTATTTCAAAAAATCATTATTAAAACCCAATAAGGACTATAAATATGAGTTCTGGTCGGAAGTTATTGCTTCACAAATTGGAGAACTGTTAGGTTTTAAAGTTGTACATTACGATGTTGCTTTCTTTGAAAAAGAAATTGGTTGCATTTCTAAATCTGTGATAGATTGGGAGAATGAAGAACTAACAGAGGGGTACGCCTACATAGTTGAAAAATATCCTGACTTTCAGAATAATTTTAAAAAGACACACTCGTTTCAAAAAATTATTGAGTCATTAAAGAAGTTAGAATTAGAACATTGCATTCAAAATGTGATTGAAATGATTGTATTTGATGCTATTATCGGAAATGCAGACCGACATTCGGAAAATTGGGCTGTAATAATTTCTAATAAAAATGTGATAGATGCAATAAAACAGATTGAGAAATTGCCTTGGTATGGCAGATTGATATTGAAATTTGGAGTATATTGGAATACAAAGGGCAAAACTACTCTATCAAAAATTCGCAAACAATTGAAAAAGAATTATTATACATTTTCCCCGTTGTACGATAATGGTAGTAGTCTTGGACGAGAACTTGGTGACGAAAGAATTTATGAATTACTTACAAAAAATTCCGAATTTGATAAGTTTATTGGTAATGGCAAACCTGATATTAGATGGAATGATAAACACCTAAATCATTTTGAGTTGATTAAAACCATAAAATTGGACTATGTAGATAAAGTAAATTTAATACTTGGCAAAATAAAGAAAAATTACAATAAAAATATCGTTAAAGGTATGATTGATAGTATTGACAAAAAAACGCCACTTCATTTTTCAAATCATAAAATTCCACAAAACAGGAAAGATTTTCTAATAAAATACATTGACACAAGAATAAACATTTTGATAAATATTTAGATATGAATAAGTTTGATAATATATATATGTCTTGGAGGGTGTCGAAAGGCTATCCTCGAATGTTAGTTGGCGAAGTTCTTCCTAAGGAAGATGTTGTGGACTTCAAGTACATCAGGGGGGGGATAAATGAAGCTAAGCAATATGGCTTTATAGGGTATCCGGGTCTTAAATTTGACGAAATGGAACACAAAAATGTTCTGAATTTGTTATCTACACGATTAATAAATACAGACCGTTCTGATTCAGGAGAAGTGTTGGATTTTTGGAATATTGACCGCGAACACCAAGACAATAAACTTTATGTTTTAGCAATGACACAAGGCATGACACCTACGGATAATTTTGAATTTTTAGCAAATTTCAAATTGGAAAAAGGATTATGTTTTGTTACAGATATTGCAGCATTGACATATTCCAAATTTGACTTAGGCAAAATGTCAATCGGAACACACCTTACGTGGGAAAGGGAAAATCTTAAAGAAGATAAATGTGCAGTAAAAGTACTATTTAATAATGATTATGTTGGTTATATAAAAAAAGGGCACAATATGATTTTTCATGAGCAGGATTCCGATAAGCTAAAGTTGCAGGTCAGACATATTTCTAAAGAAAATAATCAATTATTTGTAAAAGTTTGTCTGGAAAACGATATTTAAAGTTATTTTTATGGGAAACTCAAAAGCATTTTTGACAATCAACAGAAAAGAAGCGGGCTACAGACCCGTTGTAGAACGTATTGCGGACTTCGGCGAGGTGGAACAGACCCTCAACTCCGACGACCGGCAGCAGCAAGCCTCCCGCTGTATGGAGTGTGGCGTACCTTTTTGTCACTGGGCGTGTCCGTTGGGCAATGTCATCCCCGAATGGCAAGACCTTTTGTACAAAGGTAAGTGGGCAGAAGCCTATTATGGGCTGCTCAAAACAAACAACTTTCCGGAGTTCACCGGGCGCGTCTGCCCTGCGCCCTGCGAGAAAAGTTGCGTGCTGAACCTCGAACAGCAACCCTTGACCGTGCGCGAAAACGAAGCCGCGATTGCCGAACATGCGTTCCAGGAAGGCTATGTGAAGCCAAATCCGCCTCAAACGCGCACCGGCAAGAAAGTTGCCGTAGTCGGTTCCGGTCCTGCCGGATTAGCGGCTGCCGACCAACTGAACAAAGCCGGTCATAGCGTAACTGTCTATGAAAAAGACGAATACATCGGCGGCTTGTTGCGTTTGGGCATCCCCGACTTCAAACTCAACAAAGAAATCATCGAACGCCGCTTAAACATCCTGAAAGCCGAAGGCATCACGTTTGAAACCGGCGTAGAGGTAGGCAAAAACCTCCCAACGGATAAGTTATTATCCCAATTCGATGCCATCTGCCTAACCATCGGGGCAGGCGTACCGCGCGACTTACCAATTGAAGGGCGGCAATTACACGGCATACACTTCGCATTGGAACTGCTAAAACAACAAAACCGCATAGTCGGCGGACAAGCTTTCCCCGAATCCGAACGCATCTCCGCCAAAGGCAAAAACGTGCTGGTGATAGGCGGTGGCGACACCGGCTCCGACTGCGTAGGCACCGGCATCCGCCAAAAAGCAAACAAAGTGACCCAAATAGAAATCATGCCAATGCCCCCCGAAGGCATCAATCAGGCAACACCCTGGCCCCAATATCCCAACATATTAAAAACCTCCAGCTCCCACAAAGAAGGCTGCGAACGCCGCTGGTCATTAGCCTCCAAACGCTTCATCGGCGAAAACGGCAAAGTTACAGGCGTGGAAGTGCAACCGGTAGAATGGAAAACGGTGGACGGCAAACAAACCATGACCGAAGTAGGCAAGCCGGAAATCATCCCCGCAGACTTGGTGTTGCTCAGCATGGGCTTCACCCAACCACAGCACGAAGGCTTGTTAGACAATCTCGGCGTGAAATACGATGCGCGCGGCAATGTGCAAGCTGTGAAACCCAATGAGAGTTCGGTCGCAAAGGTTTTTGTGGCAGGGGATGTAACCTTGGGAGCCAGTTTAGTAGTGCGGGCAATCGCTTCAGGGCGGACTGCCGGAGAGCAGATTGGGGCGTTTTTGGGTGAGTAAAAATTTACTAACTGCCTATTTTACAACACCATAAGCGCATAAAGTTAAAGTAAATTTAAAATTTACTTCTCTAACTGAAACGACTTGCGCCCAATTAGATTGCCATCGGCAAAAATATCGGCGCGATAGCTGCCCGGAAGCAGCATTTCCTCCACCTCCCAATAGATGCTGAGAGGCATTTCTTCGCCTTTGTATTCGATGGTGCGCTTGGCGGAATAGGAGATGTTTTTGCTTTCAAAGAAAAACACATTGCTTGGCTCTTTGACCAGAATGTCTTCGTCGGGCTTCTGGATGCGGATGTAGATGTCTTTTGTGCCGGATTTGGCGGTGATGTTTTTATTGATGGTGAAGCTGACTTCTATTTTCATCATTTTTTTGATTGCCTGGGTCGGTTTATCTTTTTTGTCCAAGCCACGCACGCTGACATTGCTGGCATCCAACTTGGAAGCTATTTGAACCCGCTCCGTCAGTTGTTCTTTCTCTGTCGATAGCTGGGTCACTGTTTGTGTGGCTTCCCGATAGCGTCCGCTGATTGCCTCGTTTTCCTGCATCAAGTGCTTGTTGAGCCTGTCTAACGAGTCTATTTGTGCCACATAATGCTTCATGATGGCACGCAATGTTTCCAATTCTTTTTTCAATGCGCTAATTTTTTTCGCATCGGCAGCCTTCGTATTTTTCAGTTCTGCCTGAAGTTTTCTCACTTTTTGCTGTTCTGCTTCCAACTGTGCAATCAGCGAATCGTTGCGGAGTGTGATTTTGAAGCCATCATACTGCGCATCGAGGTCGTTAAACTGGTCGGTCAGTGCCTCGGTTGCTAAACCGAGAAGCTCCTCATTATCCTTATTTTGCTTCTCCCTTTCCACCCGCAATTGCATAATGAGATACACTGCATTGACAACAATCAACACCAGCACCAGAGTAATACCTATCCAAATGGACCGCTTTTTCATAAAAATCTATTCAGAATTTCGCTGCAAATTTAGGCATTATTTTTGAATTTTTGACTGTTTGACACAAAGATTTGTACCTTTGCACCCGCAAAAAAGAAAAATGACATCAATGTGGATTTATTTAGCGTTTCTATCAGCCTTATTTTTAGGCATTTATGAGGTATGTAAAAAAATATCGCTCAATGGCAACGCGGTCATTCCGGTGCTGTTTTTGAACACCTTTTTTGGCAGCCTGATTTTTTTGCCGGTCGTGTTGATTTCCCGCTTTTCGCCGGAAACATTGCAGGGCACCCTTTTTTACATTCCTCCGGCATCGTGGCAGGTGCACGGGCTGATTTTTATCAAATCGCTGATTGTATTGGTGTCGTGGATATTCAACTTTTTTGCTACCAAGCATTTACCTCTCACGCTGTCGGGACCAATCAAAGCCACCCAGCCGGTGGTGGTGTTGATGGGGGCATTGCTCATTTTTGGCGAACGCCTCAATGTCTACCAGTGGCTCGGGGTGTTGCTGGCTATTTCATCTTTTTATTTGCTCTCGCATACGGGCAAAAAAGAGGGCATCAATTTCAGTCACGACAAATGGATTTTGTTTCTGGTCGTTGCCGTGATTTTCGGTGCCGCCAGTGCCCTGTACGACAAATATTTGATGCGCAATTTAGACGCGATGACCGTTCAATCGTGGTTCAATTTCTACCAATGCCTGATGATGGTGCCCATAATGCTGCTCCTTTGGTTTCCGAGCAGGCGCAAAACCACGCCGTTTCATTGGAGTTGGTATATCCCGTTGATTTCCCTGTTTTTAGCCATCGGCGATTTTTTCTATTTTAACGCGCTGACCGACCCCGACTCGATGATTTCCATCGTGTCAATGATACGCCGCAGCAATGTCATCGTCATCTTCATCGCCGGCGCATGGCTCTACAAGGAGAAAAACCTCAAAAGCAAAGCCCTCGAATTGGTGCTGGTGCTGATTGGGATGGTGTTTTTGGCGATGTGAACCGGCGGGTCAGTGCCATAATTATCTGCGATTTTTACTCTCCAAAGATAATGTTGCTTTTCAGTGCTTCTTCTCTTCTTTTTATTTTCAACCGCAGATATTCCATTGGTCGAGAGCCTTTTATTCTATTGCATGAGCCGCATAATAATTGATAATTTTCATAATAATCGCCACCGCCTTTTGCTTTGGGAACAATATGGTCAATTTCCAAATTTAAACTGTCAAACTGTTTCAAGCAACCATTACACAGACAATTTTGTTTTTTATACAACCGCTCTTTAATTGATGTTTGAGGTTCAATTATTTGTATATCAGTTCTTTGCGGGACAATAGTTGTATTCGTAAAATTTTTAAACAAACCCGCATCATCACTTAATCTTTCAACTAAAATACCAACCGCCTGTTCTTCAATATCAATGCCAATCCATTTTCTGCCCAACTGCTGCGCTGCCACGCAAGTTGTAGCGCAACCGCAAAACGGGTCCATTACTATATCGCCTTCGTTTGACGATGCTTTGATAATGCGATGCAAAAGCGCAAGCGGTTTTTGAGTGGGATAGCCCGTTCGTTCTTTTGCAGAAGGCGCAATGGGTTGAATTTGCCACCAATCATCAGGTTGCCTGCCCAAAGGATTTAATGTTTGGGTACCAAAATCTTTTCCCTTTCTTTTGTTGCCAATATAGTGTGCAAATCGTTCTTTGGTTGCCTCTGCATATTCGTCTCTTACGTCATCAAGATTGAATGTGTATGTTTCTGTTTTGGAATATCTGAAAATAATATCGTGCCTTCGCCCAAAATCATTCTTCGGATAACCCGCACCCCGATAGCACCAAATAATTTCATTTCTAAAATTATTTTTGCCAAAAATTTCATCTAACAATACTTTCAAATAATGACTTGCCGCAGTGTCGCAATGTAAGTACAAACTTCCTGTATCTTTCAAAATTCGGTGCATTTCGATGATGCGCTGCACCATATATGTTAAATACGCCGACATTGCCTTGCCGTGTATTTTGCCTGCCGAGGTAATATACTGCTCTATTGCAGGATAATCATCAATTAAAGTTTCGAGATAGGCCTCGTTCACATCTTCCCAAGTCCACATATCCTTAAAACTTGCGCCGGCAGCCTTGCTTCCCACCGGTGCAGAATACATCCGCTTGGAATTAAACGGCGGGTCTAAATAAATTAAATCCACCAGATTGCTGTTCAAGCCATTCAGTATGAACAAATTGTCATTTGTATATAGCGTGTTTGTAAATTCCTTTTTTTCCATATTTTTTTTGATTTTGCAAAGGTAGGCATTTTTTCCTAAAACACGTTTTCAAATGATTTTATTCTCCAAAGATAATTTTTGTTTTTAAGAATTCTTCTTCTTTACTTATTTGGTAGCGCAAAAACTCCATTGGTCTGTCGCCCTTTCTCCTGTTGCAATTACCGCATAGTAACTGATAATTTTCGTAATAATCGCCACCGCCTTTTGATTTTGGAATAATATGGTCTATTTCCAAATTCTGAATATTAAACCGTTCTTTGCAGCCGTTGCAAAGGCAATTTTGTTCTTTATACAACCGCTCTTTAATTGGTTTTTGAGGTTCAACGATTTGCAAATCAGTTCTTTGCGGAATAGTATCTACATTGATAAAATTTTTAAACAATCCGGCATCATCGCTTAAACGCTCTACCAAAATTTTAACTGCCTGTTTTTCAATATCAATGCCAATCCATTTTCTGTCAAGTTGTTGTGCCGCAACGCAGGTCGTAGCGCAACCGCAAAACGGATCCATTACTATATCGCCTTCGTTTGACGATGCTTTGATTATTCGGTGAAGCAGTGCAAGCGGCTTTTGAGTGGGGTAGCCGGTGCGTTCCGGGTCGTTTGCGTTTAACGTATTCATTTGCCACCAATCCTCCGGCACCTTCCCTAATGGATTCGGTTTATACACTTTGTCTGTGCCTTTATGCTTGCCCCACATCGCATCATCGTTTCTGCCCATTCCTTCGGCTTGATATGGTATTCTAACAGTGTCTGGGATAAATGTGTAATTGTCTGATTTTGAATAGCGAAAAATCACATCGTGTCGTTTTCCAAAATCTTTTTTCGACGTCCCACCACCACGATAGCACCAAATAATTTCATTTCTAAAATTGTTTTTGCCAAAAATTTCATCTAACAGCACTTTCAAATAATGGCTCGCCGTAGGGTCGCAATGCACATATAAACTGCCGGTTGCTTTCAAAATTCGGTGCATTTCAATCATTCGTTGCGCCATATAAGTTAAATACGACATCATCGCTTTACTGTGAATCACGCCAATAGTAGCAATAAAATGCGTGAGTGCAGGATAATTTTTAGCCAGCGTATTCAGATAATGTTCATTCACATCCTGCCAAGTCCACATATCCTTAAAACTTGCGCCGGCAGCCTTGCTTCCCACCGGTGCAGAATACATCCGCTTGGAATTAAACGGCGGGTCTAAATAAATCAAATCCACCAAATCGCTGTTCAAACCATTCAGTATGAACAAATTATCATTTGTATATAGCGTGTTTGTAAATTCTTTTTTTTCCATATTTTTTTTTGATTTTGCAAAGGTAGGCATTTTTTCCTAAAACATCGTTAAAAAAATTCAGGCACTCATCCACGCAGATTCAACATCTAAGTGCGACAAAATTTCTACAAAGATAGATAAAAAACTTCAGTTGGAGATTTAAAGCCGAGTTTTTCTCTGGGTCGGCTATTTATCTTTTTCTGTATCAGTTTAATATAATCATGAGAGTAGTCATCAAAATCAGTTCCTTTAGGAATATATTGTCGAATTAATCCGTTAGTATTTTCATTCAGACCTCGCTCCCACGAGGAGTATGGGTGTGCAAAAAAGAAGTCCAGATCGAGTTTTTTAGCGATATATTCGTGTTCTGCGAACTCTGTCCCATTGTCGGCGGTGATGGAGTGGGTGTTTTTTTTGTAAGCCACCAGCAGGTTGTGGACAACTTTTGCCAACGGGAGAGCAGCTTTTCCTTCGGGCAATTTTTCCATCATCAAAAAGCTTGTGAGCCTTTCGGTGAGTGTAAGGATAGCCCCTTTGCCGTCTTTTCCGATAATTGTATCTATTTCCCAGTCGCCCAAACGTTTGCGGAGATTGATGACATCCGGACGTTCATCGATGGAAATTTTATTTTTGATAACCACCTTTTTTCCACCGCCAACGGGTCGCTTGCGATGTTTTCCTCTGTGGCGCAAATGTGTCCAAAGAGTGCCTCCAGCGGCTTTGTCGGCACGAATATGTTGATAAATGCGTTCGTGAGAAACCATTGGAATCGCTTTTAATTTGCAATAGCCGACAATTTGTTCGGGCGACCATTGGTCTTCTTCGAGCCTTTTTTTTACTTGCCGCTCGACCGCCGCCGAAAACGTTCGCTTGCGGGTGTAGCGTTCTTTGCGTTCATCAGCCAACATTTGGGCATGGATAGGGGTATACTTGCGCGTGCCTTTATTGCGCTCAATCTCCCTGTAAACTGTACTGGCAGAGACATTTACAATCTCTGCAATCTTCTCTTTCGGGGTACCTGTTTGCAGTAATGCAAAAATTTCGTACCTTTGCTCCTTGATTAGTTGTTTGTATTTCATACAACAAAAGTAAATAAATTAATCGAACAGGGAGAACTTTTCTCTCTGTTTTTTTACTTTTGTCGTTCTTAGAAGTT
>BBRT01000121.1 GCA_001417715.1 Candidatus Symbiothrix dinenymphae | reverse complement strand
TGCCCTACAAAGCCTCACAGAGTAGGATTTTAGTTTAATAATTTAATTGTCCGTATAAGGAACGGATGTAAAAAAAGTTTTAAAATGAAAAAGTTAAAAAATGTGTTTTTGCTGGCAGCGATGGCTGTTTCAGCGGTGTGTGCAACGGTAGTTTTTACAAGTTGCGGAGAAACGGTTGAGTATACCCCAGGTGGACATACTATTGAAATTACCGGTCTTCCGGACGGCTTAAATGGGAAAAATTATCGGGTGGAGCTTAAAGAAGTGGTTTCTAACGATTCCCCGGTTATCGCGTATGTGGGCGGACTAATAGCCAACAATACGATAAGTGGTCAGTTGAAAAAATTCTCAGATGACTCTTCTTGGAGTGCCGGCGGCAGCTACTATGTTCTCATATCGACATCTGAGAATACCCGTTTTAAAAGCAAAACGAAGTTTTCGTTCGCTGGTCAAACAAAAGATACTTGGGATAAATTTGAGGCAAATTAATTTTGATGTTCTTAAATTCTTTTCATAGTTAACTTGGAAACTCCTGACTACCCCATGTAGTCGGGAGTTTCATTTTGCATTGTAAGATACGTTTGCGGAAAATCATTTACCTTTTGAACGTTCGCAACTTGATTTTCGTCAACACATTTTTGGTGTGCTGGGGGAAATCGCCTTTCATTATCCAGTCGTAATAGGCGGTGTCGCGCCGGAGAACATCTTCTACCAATAGCCCGTTGTATTTGCCGAAATTGATGACTTCGCGCTTTTGGTCGTCATAGACGATGCGACCGGCGAAATCTACATTGTTGCCGTAGGCAGACAGTTCCGACAAAAATGCCATATCGTTTTCCAAGTCGGGATACTTGTCCAATTGGGCTTTCAGCACCTCGTAGGTGGCTTTTGTGTCGGCTTCGGCGGTGTGAGCGTCCGCTAATTCCTGTCCGCAGTAAAACTTGTAGGCTGCTGCCAGGGTGCGTTGCTCCTTTTTGTGGAAAATCGTTTGCACATCAATGAATTTTCGCCTGGTGAAGTCCAAATCCACTCCGGCACGCAAAAACTCTTCTGCCAACAGCGGGATGTCGAAGCGGTTGGAATTGAACCCCGCCAAGTCGCATCCCTCAATCTGCGCCGCCAACGAACGGGTCACTTCCTTGAAAGTCGGCGCGTCCTTCACATCTTCGTCCGCTCACCCTTAGCTGCATTTTATGAACATACTCTATAAATTTTGATTTGATAATCTCTGCGTTCGCATTGTTCTGTGCGTCAAGTAATTGCAATGCTTCGTTTATACTTGCCGTACTCATGC
>BBRT01000120.1 GCA_001417715.1 Candidatus Symbiothrix dinenymphae | reverse complement strand
GTCCAAATCCGTACTGTATTTCGGGCGTTGTGGGAAAGCCCATGGGGATTTGGTCGTTCTGATTTACCACGCCATCACCGTTGACGTCCTTGTATTTGATGTCGCCGGCTCGGGGAATGCTGCCTCCCAGCAACTCCGTAGTGGCATAGCCGTCAGGTTAAGGGTGAAGCCCTTTGAGCAATAGCGTAGGGCATCGCCCTACGAAGGATGCCCTCTCCCTCTCGTTTCGCCCTGAAAGGGCATTAGCCATTGCTATCGCCCTTTCAGGGCTTGCATTCAATGCCATATCCTGTCCGTAGGGCGATGCCCTACGCTATTGCTCGAAGGCTTTCAGCCTTAACATAAAATTCATCCTGTTAATCTTTTAATCCTGAAAATCCTGATTCAGACAAAAATGTTCTCTGCGGGATAGAACAAAATTATGAATTATTATGCCGGTATTGCTTTCAAATCAAAGTACATGGCGCGGGTGTCCTCGTAGGTATCTTTGGTTGTGAGGTATCTAAATTGGGCTTTTTCGTAAAAAGGAAATGCAGTGCGATAGGCATCTACGGTAACGAACCGGCAGGCGGCGTGGTGTTGTTCGGTAAGGTACATCACTGTAACAGTATCAATAATACGCCGTCCTATTCCATACCCGGCATATTTTTTCGCTACTGCCAAACGTCCGATTTTTACCGAAGGATACGTTTTGCGCCTTTTGCTGTTTGGGATTTTGCGCCCTACTTTGTTCCAAAGGGCTTTTTCTTCTTCGGTCAAAATCGCAGTTCTATTTAAGGCATCGTATGAAAGACAAAAATATGCCACGATTTTACCTTCAAATGTATATAAATAGGTAACAGCGAGCATTGATTTCAGATAGTTCTTTGCATCATTAAGCAAAAAATCATTCAAATCAATGTCGCCACAATCGAAAGAGGAAATCGGGGTATCTTCTTCCAAACGTATCAGCTGCAAATTTTCCCCTGCAAAATCAATCATAATGGGAAATTTGCGATTCTTTTTGACCATTCGTATGCTTCTTGCATTTCTTTTCGCCTTTCGGGCGAAATCTGCTGCACATTTTCCATTGCCTTTGCAAAGCGAATAGAATCCCTGCCGGTAAGAATCGGCGTAGGTTTAATAGGTGTTGCCATATTGTTTTTTATTTATAATTTTGGGCAAAGGTAGTGAATAGTTTTGAGTTATGAGTTATGAGTTATGTTTTTTTTGCGAATTTATGGATTTTTAACATATTGTACGGGGTTGCCGAAAAAATTAATGACTATCCGCAATCATACCACTTGGCTTTCGTTCCTTGTCCCGCAGGGACAGCACTTTATTAACCGTAT
>BBRT01000119.1 GCA_001417715.1 Candidatus Symbiothrix dinenymphae | reverse complement strand
AATGTTTTTGCCCATCACGAAACTCGGAAGAATCGTCAATCCGGCGGCAGCTAAACTGCCTTTTTGAAGGAAGTCCCTTCTTGACATTGAATCTGACATAATACTTAATTTAACTTTTAATTTATTTAATAATTTATTTTTTATTTAGAATAATCCGCTTTCACAAAAGCAGCTTCATTCAAATAGTCCAAACTGGATTTGACGGATTCCATTTCCGGCAAATCATACTTCTCAACCTCCACAATGAGGTATTTCGTGGAAGAATCAATGTTGTTAAACAACTCTTCGAAGTCCATATAGCCACTTCTGCCCAATCCTCTTTCGTCTTTCACGTGAAGCAAATCGAAACGTCCGGGGTATTGTTTGAACAAATCGGCTGCCTTACGGTTGCCTTTTTGGCTCCAATACACGTCCAATTCGAAGAATACTTTCGCGGGGTCGGTGTTTTGAACCATGTAATCATACACCACTGTGCCGTCGTCATACACTTTTGTAAACTCATGCGCATGGTTGTGATAGCCGAATTTCAGCCCGGCAGCAGCGCATTTTTCGCCAATCCGGTTGAAGTAGTCGCAGTAGGCTTTTAAGCCTTCCAATGTGTCGGGAACGGGAAATCCGGGAACGACAATGTACTTCATGCCGGCGGCTTTGTGCGTGGCAATACATTTGTCCCACCATGCCCAAACCGGTCCCATGTCGGCTTCCAAATTTTTACCCACATGGCACGACAAAGCCGTCATTCCGGCAGCCTCAATCTTTGCCTTAAACACTTCGGGCAACATTCCGTAGATTTTGCCGTCGTCATAACTTGCACTCTCCACATACTTGTAGCCTGCCTTTCCAATGATGGAAATCACCGAATCAATCCCCACCGTCTCATCACGGATACTCCCGCGCAGGGAATACATCTGAATCCCGATGTTTTTTTCACAATTGTTGCCACAGCCACAAGAGGCAACCATCAGCATCGCAACTGATAGCAAGAACACATTTCGCATCTTTTTCATATACTTTTACTTTTTAAATTGTTATAAAATTATTGACTTTTAAAATTGATGCTGCAAAGGTAGTAATAATTTTTGAATAACATGTTTTTTTTCCCGATTTTGCCTAAATCTTTTTTTTCGGCTAAATCTTTTTTTTCAGGTGCTATTTTTTTGCAAACGGTGTTTTTGTCCCGCAGGGACAGCACAATGCGGCGTTCTGTGTCCCGCAGGGACAGCACTTTATTAACCGTAGACTTCAGTCTACGGTATAAAAATGCTCAGATTCCATTAGTCCCGCATGGGACGACACTTGAGATTGGGTGCAATTTTGCTGAATAGCAATGTGT
>BBRT01000118.1 GCA_001417715.1 Candidatus Symbiothrix dinenymphae | reverse complement strand
GTGGTTTGCGTAAAAACGGCTGCCGAAAAGCCGCGTGTGACAACCTTCTGCAATTGGGCGGTATATTTCATGTATTCGTCCGTTACCTCCTTCGAACTTTGAAATTGGACATAGCCCCAATTCTTATCCGATTGCCAGAGATGACCCTGCATCGGCATGCCTATTCCGCCATATTCGCCCAAAACGGTTACTCGTTCCGCATCGAACAGGTACATCGCGGGTCCGGGATAGTTGTGCAAATCCAAAATATCGCCCGTGTGGTAAAAATTTCCACCACTTGCAGAGTTCACCAAGCGGGAGGGGTCGTAGCCTTTTGTCCACTCGGCAATTTCAGTCGTTTTGAACTGTCCCCAAGATTCGTTGAAGGGCACCCACACGGCAATTGAAGGATAGGAATAGAGATAGTCAATGATTTCTTTCCACTCTTTGCGGTAGTTGGCTTCCGATTCGGCGGAACGTTTCCTTTCCAGTCCCTCGAAATAGTGGTGCGGAACCCACTGTGGCGAGCCATCGCCATTGCGCGTACCCTCCCCGACGAGAATTCCCAGCCGTTCGCAATGCGAATACCAGGGTGCCGGTTCAACTTTCACTTGCGTGCTTATCATTATAAAACCGAAGTCTATCGTCTTTTGAATGTCATACGCCAAAGCCTCGTCGGTGGGCGCAGTATATAACCCGTCGGGCCACCAACCCTGGTCAAGCGGACCATACTGGAAATTGCTTTTGTTGTTCAATTGGATACGCATAATGCCGTTTTCGTCCTTTTTTGCGGAGATTTTACGCATCGCACAATAGCTTTTCACTTGGTCGGTCAATTTGCCTTTGTTATACAGATTGATTACCATATTGTAGAGGAAAGGCTCGTCGGGCGACCATAGTTTGGCGTTCGGCACATTGAGTTCCAATGTCTGACAGGGAATGGATTTCGCCGTTGAAACGACGGTCGTTCCGTCCAAAATCTTCACTTCAACCACATCTGCCGCCTGCGTATTGACGGTATTGACTTGAACAGATACGCGGTTTTTATCAATATCCGGCGTGGTTTTGACCGAAGCGATGTGTTTTTCGCTCACCGGTTCCAACCAAACGGTTTGCCAAATACCGGTTACGGCGGTGTACCAAATCCCTCCCGGCTTGCTCACCTGTTTGCCGCGCGGTTGATAGCCTCGGTCGGTGCCGTCCCACACTTTGACCACCAATTTCTGTTCGCCGGAGGTCAGATACGGCGCGATGTCGAAGCAGAAAGGCGTATATCCTCCCGTATGGTTGCCTATTTTGACATCGTTGAGATAGACTTCCGCCTTCCAATCTACGGCACCGAAATGCAGGAGAACGCTTTTGTTTTTC
>BBRT01000117.1 GCA_001417715.1 Candidatus Symbiothrix dinenymphae | reverse complement strand
TTCCGAAACATTGATGACCGATGTCCGTTGCAAATTGCGAGCCGACAAAGACACGTTTACGTTTGTTTCAGCCGACACCAAAAGCAGTTTCTTGCCGTCCATCTTCAAATTTTTCACTAATGTGATAAATTCTTTGGTGCTTGGTGCGTTGAAAGTGAAATCTTCGATGACCGTCAAAGCCGATTCGCGCACTTTGTATGCCAACGCCGACTTGCGAGCCAACGATTTCACTTTTTTGTTCAACTTGAAACTGTAATCGCGCGGCACCGGTCCGAAAACCCGTGCGCCACCGTGCAACAACGGAGAGTTAATATCCCCTCTGCGTGCACCACCGCCGCCTTTTTGACGACCCAATTTGCGGGTGCTCCCCGCAATCTCGCTTCTTTCTTTGGCTTTTGCCGTTCCTTGACGCCGATTAGCCAGATGCTGTTTCACATCCAGATAAATCACGTGGTCGTTGGGTTCAATGCCAAATACTCCATCTTTGAGGGTTACCTTTCTGCCGGTATCGTGCCCTTTAGTGTTATATACTGCTGCTTCCATTACTTTTGAACTATTACGATTGAACCTTTTGCACCCGGAACAGAGCCTTTGAGCATGACCAGATTGTGCTCGGGTATAATTTTAATCACTTCCAAGTTTTGCGTGGTAACACGCTCATTGCCCATCTGCCCGCCCATGCGCGTTCCTTTGAACACTTTGGCGGGATACGAACAGGCACCGATAGACCCCGGGTGGCGTTGGCGGTCACTCTGACCCAGCGTGGCATCGTTCACCCCGCCGAAACCGTGACGTTTCACAACTCCCTGAAAGCCTTTACCTTTGGATGTCCCGATTACGTCCACGTAAACCGAACCATCCAAAAACGCGGCGGTGATAATGTCACCCGCCTTGTACTCTCCCTGTCCCTTGAACTCAACCAAGTGTCTTTGTGGCTTTGCTCCGGCTTTTTTGAAGTGTCCGAGTTCAGGCTTAGTGGTGTGCTTCTCCTTCTTTTCCTGAAACCCTAATTGAACAGCCTCGTAACCGTCTTTATCAACGGTTTTCACCTGAGTAACAACACAAGGACCTACTTCGATAACAGTGCATGGAAGATTTTTTCC
>BBRT01000116.1 GCA_001417715.1 Candidatus Symbiothrix dinenymphae | reverse complement strand
CATTAAACGCTTTTTCCAATCTTAAAATGTGCGTATTACCGCTGTCATGTCATCATAATCTCCTATAAACTAAAATGTTAATCACTCCCGTCTTAGCCCATTCATTCGAGCCAATATCCGGTCAACAGCTTGCCTGTTCATAATTTAGTGCAAACTCGGGCGCAAAGGTAAGTATTATTTTTAAACTTTGCACATCAACCGTTTTTTTTTTGTGATTTCTGCGTTAAAGAAAGTTAAATATTTCATTGCCCCCATGCACCGGCGTCGCGGTAATTGCTGCTTTGGGTGTATTTGATGTCCTGCAAGATAGCCGAGCTGATGGCTATTGTGAAGCTGTAATATTGGTACGAACCGATGGGGATGAAGCTTGCTGTCATGTTCCAGCAGTGCATTTTGCGGGTGATGTTGCAATTCATTGTGGCAAATTTCTTTTGGTCGCAATCGTAAGTGGTGGACATGGTGATACTCCAGTTTTTCGTGGGGCTGATATTGCCTGACACGCCCAGCGACTTGGTGTCCACATATGGTTACTCGCGTGTTTCGTTGTTAAAATTCTGCATATCCTGGCTCATGTTCAACGAGGTATTGACACTCAAACTCCACGGCACACCGTTCACATAGTAGCCATCTTCGTCGAACGTGTCGTCCGATTTTTTTTTGCCGCGCAACGATTTGGATTCCGACTTTTCCGACTGTTGCTCCGGTGCTGCCGACTCGCTGGCGTTAGCATCGCATGTTACCGGATTGTCGCCTTGAGCAGCGGGGGTTTCGTCCGTTGTTTCTTCTTTTTGAAAAAAATTGCGTATTTGGGTGATGGTGGCATTGTTGAAAGTATAGGAAAAGGAGGTGCCTGTGGATTTCAAACGCGGGAAGCCGCCTGTCTGGAGGCGTAATTGGTTGATTCGCTGACCGTTCTCACCATATCTGTACATTTCAAACGTGCCTTGCAGACTGATGGTGGAGCCAAACAGTTTCACGCGCAACGAGGCGCGCAAATCCGACCAGTTCAGCGAATCGGCAAGCATATTGTAACTTGTGCCGAGGTTCAGGTTGTCTATCAAGCTGATTTTTCGCGTGGAATCGGTGCCGGCGATGGGGGTTTTCATCTCCAAATTGTTGTCGAGAGCGAAGCTGAGCGTTCCCGATTTGCCCCCGCCGGAGAAGCCATAAGGCGAATAGCGAACCGTCTCTAAACCACCCTGAGCACCATTTTTGTTGGGGTTGTAATAGCTGAACGTGCGATAGTGCCCGTAGCTGTCGGTGGAAAAGTCGGGCGACCCGCTGAGGCTGACACTTGGGGTCATGACGTGCCGTATCGGCGTTTTTTCTGCCCATTTGTCCCAAAATCGCGCAAACTGAAACA
>BBRT01000115.1 GCA_001417715.1 Candidatus Symbiothrix dinenymphae | reverse complement strand
TCGGTGTGTATATGCGTCGCAGTTCGTCCAAAAAACCGTATTTTACCTCTTCGTTTGGAAAGCCCAAAACGTAGGTGTTGTATTTGGGGTTGAAATCTTTTATCGTGAGATACCCCGTTTGATAGAGCAGAGGAACCGGATTGACATCTCCCGCTCGATAATCGGAGATAGAAGGTGCCGGAATCGTCACATTGTCTTCAAGACTGGGAATATCAAAATTGGCATTTTTGAGCATTTTAGCAAGAAAAGTGGGAGTGCCGGTCGAAAACCAATAATAATAATTATGAAATTTGCAATGCAACCATTTTTTTTACTACCTTTGCCGCATAATTGAAAAAAGTTATGAAAAAAAGATGCAAATTTACAATCGTTCTTGAAAGTTCTCAGATAAAGGAAAATAATTCTTTGGTAAGAGAAAATTCTGTGGCAAGGGAAGACGAATATCTTTTAGATGACGATGCAATATCTGTCGTTGAGGAGATTCTTTCTTCTATAGCAATATCTCAATATGTCATTTATACTTCGCAAAACGGTAAAAATGCTCCAAAATTGAAATTTCGTCTTGATAGAATTTAAGTTGAGTTGCCCAACACTTGGCTCCTTTTCAGGGGATTGCGGGTCAAGCCCGCAATGACAGTGTTTTAGTCAGTCCCTAAAAAATCAACCCACATCTTCCCTCACCCAGCGGCTCAAAGTCCGCTCTGCGCTACTAAACTCTGCGCCGATTTTCACCACTTTCCGCGTTCCGGCACTGTATGGGATGAGGTAGCCTTTGTCGTCAATTTGCTTGAGTGCTTCCTCGGCGGTGGCATTCTCGGAGAGTTTAAATTCAAAGACATAGATGATATCTTTCATCCAGACCACTATGTCGGCACGACCAATGGCACTTTTGACCTCCGTCTTCACAAATAGCCCCATTGAGCGTAACAGCAGATAAAAAATAGTTTGGAAATTTTCTTCTGTTTTGTTGCTCAAATCGTTCGGAATATCTGCAAAATGGGCACGAAGTCGGGTCATAAAACCATCTACATTGCCTGCTTCCAAGTCGATGACAAATAAATCGCTCCTAAAATCAGTGCTTAGTCGTGCGCTCGGTGTGTATATGCGTCGCAGTTCGTCCAAAAAACCGTATTTTACCTCTTCGTTTGGAAAACCCAAAACGTAGGTGTTGTATTTGGGGTTGAAATCTTTTATCGTGAGATACCCCGTTTGATAGAGTAGCGGAACCGGATTGACATCTCCCGCTCGATAATCGGAGATGGAAGGTGCCGGAATCGTAACATTGTCTTCAAGACTGGGAATATCAAATTCGGCATCTTTGAGCATTTTAGCAAGAAAAGTGGGCGTGCCGGTTGAAAACCAGTAATACCGCAAAGCACCGTTTGAAAATGTATTCAGCAGGCTGAAAGGATTGTATATTCCCTCCGTATTTTCACAAAAATGGTAACCATCGTACCGCTTTTTGAGTTCTGCAAGTGCTTCTTCGTAAGAGAAATTCAGGTCTTTCGCCAATGAATTGATTTCGGGCTCAAAATTAGCGAGCAATTCTGTTTCGGATATGCCACACACACCGGCATAATATTTACTCATGCTAATATCCTGCAACTGATTTAGTTGACTAAAAACGCTCACTTTGGAAAATTTGGTAACTCCGGTGAGCATCAGAAACCGCAAATAGGGGTCGGCGGTTTTGAGCACGCCGTAGAAGCCACTCAATGCGTCTCTGATTTTTTCGTGCAGTTCGGGATTGTCTAAGGTGGCGGTGAGTGGTTTGTCGTACTCATCAATAAGCACCACCACCCTTTTTTTTGTTTTTTCATAGGCGCGGCATATCAAACCAAACAAGCGCGTTGAAAACGTTTTATCTGCTTTGTCTTCTCCCCACAAAGCTTCCAATTTGCGCAAGTTTGCGTCCAGTGCTGACTCAAAGTCTGAAAATTGGTTATAATTTTCAACATTCAAGTCGAGATGAAACACCGGATATTTCACCCAATCTTTCTCCAACTCGGCGATGGCAAGCCCCTCGAACAGTTTCTTCTTGCCCTGAAAATAGGCTTTCAGGGTGGAGAGAAAAAGGCTTTTCCCAAACCGGCGCGGACGACCCAAGAAGTAGGGACGCCCTTCATTGACAATGCGATAAAGATAGGCGGTCTTGTCCACATATAAGAAACCATCCTGACGCAAACTCTCAAAATCCTGAATGCCAATCGGCAATTTTCTACTGAAATCCATATCTTTCATCTTCTAATAGTGAGCCGCAAAGATACAACATAATTATGAAATTTGCAATGCAACCTGAAACTTAACCAGGGCAACCTTAAAAATAGAGCAATATTCTACAATTTCGTATCCATCTGCCACGCCGGAAGGCGTTAAATTTCGATATCCCCGTACAAGCGAAGCGCAGTGTGAGGTAGATGACCCCTCACGGCACAGGGTCAAATCCACTTCCGCCCCAAGGATGACAGCGGAGGATGCGCTTGAAGGCGAGCCAACCGCCTTTGAGCGCACCATGTTTTTTGATTGCTTCGATGGCATATTCGGAACAGGTGGGCGCAAAACGGCAACTTGCGGGCGTGAGTGGCGAGATGCAGTATTTATAGAACCAAATTGGCAAAAGTGCAATTGCTTTTGCAGGCGAAAACCGCCCCCGACTCCGATTGTCATTGCGGGCTTGACCCGCAACCTCCTGCCGAAAAACCGACTGTTGCTCAACTAACGTGCTCAGAGCCTTTTGCATAGCACTTTCCATCTCTGAATAGGTGCACAATTTGTTGCCGATATACAAAAATCCGACCAATAAGCCGCTGCCTTTTTTTTGCACTGCTTCGCACAGGGACGTTTTGTTTAGTCGATACGTTTCTCGGATGAGCCGTTTCAGGCGATTGCGGTCAACGGCATGTTTGAATTTTTTCTTGGGGACACTTGCTAATATAGCGACAAGAGCCTCCTCTCGACCCCCTCCAGAAGAGGGAGAGTGAGGTACCACATCGGTACATTTTCGTGCAACAAAAACAACACGCAAAGGATAGGCGATGAACGATTCGGACGTTTCCGTGCGATTAAACAGCCCATCCACGTCCCGATGACCGGAGATGCGCTCACCCTTACTCAGCCCACATGTATGGTAACTGGTAACTGGTAACTGGTAACTGGTAACTGGTAACTGAAAATTGTCCAACTATTTTCCTTTTTTTTGCACTGATTTGAGATAACTTTCCAACGCACCAATCATGGACGGGACTCCCGGTGTTGGTGCCTCAATATCTAACCGTAAACCGGCATCTTTGGCGGCTTTGGCGGTGGTTGGTCCGAATGTTCCGATGGCGATTTTGCCCTGTTTGAAGTTCGGGAAATTTTTTACCAGCGAATTGATTCCCGATGGGGAGAAAAATATCAGTGCATCGTAGTCAAACGGCTCACCGGGCGCAAAATCGTTGCTCACCGTGCGATACATCACCGCCTCTTTGTGCTTGATTTTTTTTGTATCCAATGCCGTTATCAAATCGTCTTTGTGCACGTCAGACACCGGCACAAGGTAGTTCTCTTTGTTATGTTTGCCAACCAGAATGACCAAATCGGACATTTTGCCGGAGGGCGGAAAAAATATCTTGCGCTTCCTGTAGATGATGTATTTTTGGAGATACACCGCAATGGATTCCGTGGTGCAAAAATATTTCATCGTCTCAGGGATATAGACACGCGTTTCGCTGACCAAACGAAAAAAGTGGTCGATCCCTGTTTTTGCCGTAAAAATGACCGCCGAAAAGTCCAATATACTGACCCGCTGGGAACGAAAATCCTTCAAATCGACCGGCTCAACCTTAATAAACGGACGAAACACAATTTCCACACCAAATCTTTCTGCAATGTCGTAATATGGTGATTTTTCGCCGGTTGGCTGGGGCTGAGAAACCAAAATCTTCTTTATACTTACATCCATAATTCCTTAATTTTCGGGTGCAAAGGTACAAAATAATTTAACGCGCACCAATTTTTTGTGAAAAAATACTACCTTTGCACCATGAAAAGAGGAATAATTATCATTGGTGCGCTGTGTGCGGTCTGTGTCGCGCAGGCACAAGACAAGCAGGCAAAAACTTGGCTCGACAAATCGGCGTTGGCATTTACGGCATCCGGGGCACTGTCCGCCGATTTTTCGCTGTCCGCTATCATGCCGGCTCAACAGGGACCCCTCAATTTTGAAGGAACAATTGACCTGAAAGGTGCAAAATACCACTTGAACGTCCCGGAGATGGAAACGTGGTTTGACGGCAAAACGCAATGGGTGCTGCAAAAGGCGGATGGAGAGGTCAGCATATCCGAGCCTGATGTGAAAGAAGTGCAGCAACTCAATCCGGCAATCATCTTTGAGATGTACAAAAAAGGCTGCAACTACAGCTATCTGGGCGAAAAGACGGATGCCAAAGGGAAAAAAGTGCACGAAGTAGAGCTTATTTCGCAGGATAAAAAGAATGATTTGTCAAAAATCATCCTGCAAATCAACGCCACCGATGCGATGCCAACAAAAATGCACATCTTTTTCAGCGACAAATATGAAAATATTATACAAATTAACAAATACCGCAAAAATCTCGCGCTGCCGGACAGTTTTTTTAGCTTCGACCCGAAGAAATATCCGGGTGTGGACGTGATTGACCTGCGGTAATGAGTTATGAATTATGAATTATTAAGATGGAAATGATAAAGTGTTTGATTATTGGTTCGGGACCTGCGGGGTATACTGCTGCTATTTATGCTTCGCGGGCTAATCTCTCGCCTGTGTTGTATGAGGGTATTCAGCCCGGTGGGCAGTTGACCATTACCACCGAAGTGGAAAATTTCCCCGGCTATCCCAACGGCATCTCCGGCACTGCTATGATGGATGACCTGAAAGCGCAGGCTGTTCGCTTTGGCGCGGATGTTCGGCGCGGCATTGCCACTGCCTGCGATTTCTCTGAAAAGCCTTACAAAGTGATGATTGACGGCAAAACGGAAATTGCTGCCGAAACTGTAATCATTGCTACAGGGGCTTCTGCCAAGTATTTGGGCTTGTCTGACGAACAAAAATACACCGGCTTGGGCGTATCAGCCTGTGCCACTTGCGATGGATTTTTCTACCGCCGAAAAGTTGTCGCCGTTGTGGGTGGAGGCGATTCGGCGTGTGAAGAGGCGATTTATTTGGCAGGCTTGGCAAGCAAAGTCTATCTGATTGTGCGCAAAAACTACCTGCGCGCGTCCCAAATCATGCAAGACCGCGTGATGAAGCACCCCAACATCGAAGTGCTGTTCAACACCAACACGCTCGGCTTGTTTGGCGACGAGTGTGTAGAAGGTGCCCATCTGGTGCGCACAACAGACAGCAAAGAAGAAAAATTCGACATCGCCATCAACGGCTTCTTCTTAGCCATCGGTCACAAGCCCAACTCAGACATCTTCAAACCCTACTTGGAACTCGATGAACAAGGCTACATCAAAACCATGTGGGGCACTACCCGCACCAACATCCCCGGCATCTTCGCCGCAGGCGATGTGGCAGATTCCAATTATCGGCAGGCGGTCGTAGCCGCAGGGATGGGCTGCGTAGCAGCCATAGAAGCCGAACGCTATTTAAACCGATAAATCAATGAGCAACAAAAACACCCCACGAGTAGAGTTTAATGATTTTATCCATGCCATCGGCTCAGAAATCGAACAGGCGCAGGTAAAAACGGTGTCTGCCGCCAATGTGCAAATGCTGCTGCATTATTGGAAAGTGGGCAATTTCATTTTGCACAGCCAGCAGCAATTGGGCTGGGGAGGCAAAGTTGTTGACAATATCTCGAATGCCATTCGTGAAAAGTATCCTCAAAAAAAGGGGTATTCACCGCGAAATCTCGTCTATATGTGCCAATTTGCCAAACTTTATCCGTTGGAAATATTGAAGCAACTGCTTGTTGCCAATAAAGCATTGGAAGTGCCGACTGTGAGAAAAGTGCTGGACGTGGCAAAAGCTTTAAATGCACTGGAAATTGCGCAACAACCTGTTGCGCAATTACAAACAGCTGATACAAAGGAGGATATAATTACGCAAGAGCCTCTTGCGCAATTACAAATAGCTGATACAAAGGAAGATATAATTGTGCAACAACCTGTTGCACAATTACAATCACCTCATACAGAGCTAAATATAATTGTGCAACAACCTGTTGCACAAATTCAAACTGTCCCCGAAGTATTGATTGAAATTATGCAAGAGCCTCTTGCACAAATTGAAAATACTTTTGCAAAATCACCGATAGCCCACATTAATTGGGCATCTCATGTTATATTGATGAACAGCAACTTGCCCCTAGGCATTCGCTATTGGTATATGAAGCAAGCCGTTGAATGTGGGTGGAGTAGAAATGTACTTGATATACAAATTGACAGCGGGCTATTTCAGCGGCAGATGAAAGCGAGAAAGGTCAATAATTTCACTAAAACTTTGCCTGATGTGCAGAGCGACTTGGCAAATTATCTTTTGAGAGACCCTTATATATTGGATACGATGGATATTAAGGATAAGGCTGATGAGCGGGATATTGAAAAGCAGTTAGTGGCGCATGTGTCGAAATACCTTGTGGAAATGGGGACGGGGTTTGCATTTGTTGCTCGCCAAAAGCATTTTCAGGTTGGCGACAAAGATTATTACACCGATTTGATTCTCTACAATATCAAACTCCACGCGTATGTGGTTGTGGAACTGAAAGCTACGCCTTTTCAACCGGAATATATGGGGCAACTCAATTTCTACCTCAATGTTGTGAACGACCAATTAAAGGGCGAGCACGACAACAAAACCATCGGCTTATTGCTGTGCCGTGGAAAAGATGAACTCACCGCCCAATATGCGTTGGAAGGCTACAGTCAGCCCATGGGCGTGAGCGATTACCAACTGAGCAAGGCAATTCCCGAAGAACTGAAATCCGCCCTGCCATCCATCGAAGAAGTTGAGCAAGAACTGTCGCAAATGCTCGAACAAAAAACTAAACTCTAAACTCCAATAACTAAACTCTAAAAAAAAAGTGAATTCATTATTAGAAAAATTAAACACATTAGTCCTCCGCTTTGAGGAAATCGGCACGCTCATCACCGACCCCGATGTTATTGCGGACATGAAGCGGTATGTCAAACTCAACAAGGAATATCGCGATTTGGAGAAAATTGCGGAGGCTCGCGACACTTACCGGCGTATGTTGTCCAATCTCGACGAGGCAAAGGATATTTTGAACACCGACAACGACCCCGAAATTCGCGAGTTGGCAAAGGCGGAAATCAACGAGTTGGAGCCTAAAATTCCGGAGATGGAGGAAACTATCAAACTGTTGCTCATCCCTGCCGACCCCGAAGATGGTAAAAATGTGGTGATGGAAATTCGGGGTGGCACCGGCGGCGATGAGGCTGCCATTTTTGCCGGCGATTTGTTCAAAATGTATTCGCGCTACATTGAATCGAAAGGGTGGAAACTGCGGGTTACGAGTTTCAACGAGGGCACGCTTGGTGGCTATAAGGAAATCGTGTTTGAAGTTACGGGCGACAGTGTGTATGGCACCTTGAAATACGAATCGGGCGTGCACCGTGTGCAGCGGGTGCCGACGACCGAAACGCAGGGGCGCGTACACACTTCGGCGGCAACGGTGGCGGTGCTGCCCGAAGCCGAAGAGGTGGATGTGGAAATCAACCCCGCCGCCTTGGAAATTCAAACGGCGCGTTCGAGCGGTGCCGGCGGACAAAACGTGAACAAGGTGGAAACGAAAGTGCAGATTACGCACAAGCCGACAGGCATTCAGGTGCAATGTCAGGTGACCCGCTCACAAATGGAAAACAAGGATTTAGCGATGCAGATGTTGCGTAGCAAACTCTACGACATCGAACACCAAAAGTTTCTGGATGCCATCTCGTCCAAACGCAAAACGATGGTCTCCACAGGCGACCGCTCAGCCAAAATTCGCACTTACAACTATCCGCAAGGGCGCGTGACCGACCACCGCATCAATTACACCATCTACAATTTGTCATCATTCGTTGACGGCGACATCCAAACCGTTATTGACCAACTCATTATCGCCGAAAATGCGGAGCGGCTGAAAGAAAGTGAGATGTAAACATTTTTTCATATTCATAATTTTTTGTACCTTTGCAGCGTTTTAAAAACAGAAACAATAACAAATTAAATAATTATTTATCATGGCAGTAAGCTATAAAAATTTAGGCTTGGTGAACACCAAAGAGTTGTTCAAGAAAGCCACTGAGGGGAAATATGCAATTCCCGCGTTCAATTTCAACAACATGGAGCAGATGCAGGCTATCGTGCAGGCTTGTGTGGAAACAAAATCTCCGGTGATTTTGCAGGTTTCGGGCGGTGCACGCAAGTATGCAAACCAAACTTTGCTGCGCTATATGGCGCAGGGAGCGGTGGAATACGCGAAGGAGTTGGGCTACAACATCCCAATCGCGCTTCACCTCGACCACGGCGACACGTTTGAATTGTGCCAAAGTTGTATCGAATACGGATTTTCGTCCGTGATGATTGACGGCTCGCACCATTCTTACGAAGAAAACGTGGCTTTGACCCGCAAAGTGGTTGAATATGCACACAAATACGACGTGAGCGTGGAAGGCGAACTGGGCGTTTTGGCAGGCATCGAAGACGATGTTGTGGCTGAACACCACACCTACACGCAGCCCGAAGAAGTGCAGGATTTCGTGTCGAAAACAGGTGTGGACTCGCTGGCAATTTCCATCGGCACCTCGCACGGGGCAAACAAGTTCAAACCCGACCAGTGCACGCGCAATGCAGAAGGCATCTTGATTCCGCCCCCCTTGCGCTTCGACATTTTGGAGGAAATTGAAAAGAAAATCCCCGGATTTCCCATCGTGTTGCACGGCTCATCGTCTGTGCCACAGCAGTATGTGAAGACTATCAACGACAATGGCGGCAACTTGAAAGACAGCATCGGCATCCCCGAAGAAGAGTTGCGCCGCGCCGCCAAATCGGCAGTCTGCAAAATCAACATCGACTCCGACGGGCGTTTGGCGATGACAGCCTCTATCCGCGAGAACTTCATCCTGCACCCCGAATGGTTTGACCCCCGTCAATACCTCGGACCGGCACGCGAAGAGTTGAAAAAACTTTACGCGCACAAAACGGTGAATGTGTTGGGCTCAGCCGGCAAAGCATAGAAATAAGGTGCATTTGCATTTAGAATCCATTCCCATCATCCGCACTCTCATACAGCTCCCTGCGTATTATCCGATAGTGCGGGTGATAGGTTGCTTCAAATGCTTTGCTGTGGTGCCCTGCGTATTTGCCGGATGTGATTAGTGTTTGAATATTTGCCTTATCTGCTTCGTAGTCAGGTAGATGCAGGTTCATTTGTTCTATGATTTCGAGGATGGCATCCCACTCCTTTTGCCAATCTTCCATACGCGGTGTTGGGGTCGTGTTGGCACTCTCAATGAAAGCATCTAAATAGGCTTTGTACACTGTTTCTTTTGCGGAATCTGCCGCGAACTTCACCACATCTGTATTGACGCGGTAGAAATTGCCTTCCCAGCCGATTGGCTCTACCAATGCACCTGTCGGCTCGGTGTAGGAGGCTAATTCACGCTTCAGGTAATTGTCCACCATCGCCGTGTCCGTAATCAGATGACCGGGACCGAAGCGGTCTTGGAAGAAGTTTTTGTACAAATCCTGCAAACGGGATTTTGGATAAGTTGCTAACTGATTGCGCACGGATGTTTCCACTTTTGTGTCAAAATCAACCGGCGCATATTTTTTCGTACATCCCTGAAAAACAGTGAGATACAGTAAAATGAGTAAACAGGCTCTTTTCATAAGAAATCATAATTTCGCACAAAGGTAGTTAATAGTTATGAATTATGAGTTATGAGTTGTGAATTATTTTATACCTTTGCCGAAATTTTTGAAAATACATGAATATGAAACGAATTTCAGTGCTTGTTTCTGCCCTTTTCTTGGCAGGTGTGTCCACCCTTTTTGCCGAAAGTATGACCGGCGTAGCGATTGCCGACACGGTTTTTTTGGATGAAGTGGTGGTTTCTGCCACCAAGACAGAAGTCACTCGCGGCAAAATCCCGTTGACTATCTCGGTTGTCAATCGCGAAACGATTGAGGAAAGTACCGAAACCGGTGTTTTGTCCATTTTGTCGGAACAAATTCCGGGTGTGTTTGTGACGGAGCGCGGTGTAACCGGTTATGGAATCAGTAGCGGTTCGGCAGGAACGGTCAATATCCATGGCGTAGGAGGGGGAAACCGGGTTTTAATGCTTTTTGACGGGCAACCCAATTGGGCAGGCATTTTTGGTCATCACCTTCCGGATGCGTATGTGGCTTCCGATGCCGAGCGGGTGGAAGTCATTCGCGGTCCCGGCTCTTTGCTCTACGGCTCCAACGCCATGGGTGGCATCATCAATGTGATTACGCGCAAAGCCACCGAAGACGGCATTCACGGAAACGGTCGCGTGATGTATGGCTCGTATGATACATGGAAATTCATGGGCAGTTCGGGATATAAAAAGGACAAATTCAATGCTTACGTTTCTTTGAATCGCGACCAATCGGACGGACACCGCGATAATTCGGCTTTCTACATCAATAATGGCTATGTTAAATTGGGATATGAAATTTCAGACAATTGGAATGTGTCGGGAAATGCCATTATTGCCGATTTCAAAGTGAATAATCCGGGTGCCATTGACGCACCTGCCATCGAAAATTGGGCAGAAGCCTTGCGTTCCACCTATTCTGTTGCCATTAATAATAAATACGAAAAAATAAGTGGCTCTATTCAAGCGTTTTATAACGATGGCGAGCACAAAGTCAATGATGGTTGGCGAAATGGAGCGCCGCGTCCTTATTTCTTTCGTTCTTCGGATTACAATCAAGGCATTGCTGTGTTTGAATCGTTCAGTTTGCTTGAAGGCAATTTGTTTACCGTGGGATTGGATGCAAAACAATGGGGTGGTCATGCGTGGAACGACTCCATCAATGGGAAAAAAGGGGAAATCATAGACAAGAAAGTGAATGAAATAGCCGGTTACGCAGTGGTGCAACAAACATTTTTCGACCAATTAACCGTGAATGCCGGCATTCGTTTGGAAAATAATGAAGGCTACGGCAATGAATGGGTTCCGCAGGCGGGCATCGCCTACCAATTGAGTGGTCAAACGGCATTCAAAGCCTCCGCCTCCAAAGGTTTCCGGAGTCCGAATTTGCGCGAATTGTATATGTACGCGCCCGCTAATCCCGCATTGAAGCCGGAAAATCTGAATAATTATGATTTTTCGTATGTGCAATCGCTTTGGGACAACAAACTTCAATTGGAATTGACCGCCTATTATGCCTCCGGTGAAAACTTGATTACGACAACAATGGTAGGTGGCAAACCCTTGAATGTGAACACGGATAAATTCACCAACAAAGGGATTGATTTTGCCGTTGCGTATCAAATTTTGCCCAATTTGAAAGCATCAGGCAATTACAGTTTCCTTGATTCTGATATTAAAATTACGGCAGCACCTAAACACAAAGCCTTTTTGGGAGTACACTGGGCGATAGATAAATTTACAATTGCTCCTAATTTTCAATATGTTGACGGACTGTATCTGGGAACGGTCGATGATGAAGATGTCATCAACAACTACGCATTAGTGAATTGCAAAGTGTCGTACAAAGCCACCGATTGGCTTAATTTATTTATTAGTGGAGAAAATCTGACGGATGCTTCCTATCAAACGTATTTAGGTTTCCCGCTGCCGGGCGCGGTAGTCTTGGGCGGCGTGGATGTTCGATTTTAATTCATAATTCGCAGTTAAACCTGTTAGGCCTCGAAGACCTAACAGGGTTTTTAATTTTTTTTTCTACAAATAATTTTGTACCTTTGTACCCAATTACATAGATGTTTTAGATGATGAGGAAAACATATTTGCTGCTTTGTATGATGGTGATTTTTCCGGCGATGGGCTTTGCGCAGGCGAAATATCTTGTTCGCACCGATTTTATGCCGTTGGTGTTTGATGGGAAATTTGCTTTTTTTTCGGATACGCTTTTGACGGAGGATTCGTCGGATTTTTATCCTTACTCCGATGTGTTTGGCGGCAAAAATAAATACATCCGGCAAATGCGCAAAAGGGCACGACATGCTGCTCTTTGGCGCAATAATCTGCCTGCAGCCCGTTATGTGGCGAGCGATATTGCGGGGAAGCCGGAGAAAGAGGTGCCGCTGGCGCCGGAGGTGCTGCATGATGTTTTTGAGGTGCACTATGAGCTGAATGCGGACCTTGATAAGACTACCAAATATGTGCCGGAGCGGCAGTATTGGTTCCCAAGTGGGAGCAGTTTTCTGCAGTTTTCGCAGAATCGCCTTTCTGACAACTGGTACACCGGCGGGTATGACCACCTGAATCTGCAGAGTATTCAAAATTATACCATCAACTACAGGTCAGACAAAATGCAGTTTAACAACTTCATTGAGTGGAAGTTAAGCCTCTACACCAACCCCAAAGACACCGTGCGTGGAACCCGTTTGGGGGAAAATTTGATACGCTATTATGGTGATTTTGGGTTGAGAGCCAGTGCACATTGGTCGTATTCTACGAACGTGGAAATCAAGACTCAGGTGTTTCGCTCCTACAACGAAAATTCCAACGATGTGATAGGGGCGATTTTTTCGCCTCTGAATGTCAATATGGGTATTTTGGGTATGAAATATCACTTTGAACGACAATCGAAAAAGGACAAACACAGAAAAACTGTCGTAGATGCAGATATTTCTCCGCTGGCGGCGCAATACACGTATGTGGAAGATGAATCCGTTAACCCCACACGATACGGCGTAGTAGAGGGTTTCCATGATTTGCTCAACTACGGTTCGTCTGTGAATGCCACAACGGTTATAACATTCAATTCCCAAATCAGTTTTACATCCCGTTTGAGGTATTTTACCGACTATGAGCATGTGCTGCTGGAGTCGGAAAATGCGTTAAATTTGACAATCAGTCGACTTTTATCCGCCCGTTTTTACCTCTACGCGCGTTTCGACGACACTCCGGGCATAAAAAACGACAGCGACCTGGGTTTTTGGCAGCTCACTGAAGTGTTCAGCTTCGGCTTCAATTATAAGTTTTAGGCAATTAACTTTACCCACATCAAACGTATAGAGCCATAATTTATTTGCGGAATGGCGGCTTCACCACTGTGGCTGCCACATTTTTGTCGCGGATGCGGATGTTGATGGTGGTGCCGAGGGGTGCGTATTCCGGTTTGACGTAGCCGAGGCCGATGCCTTTTTTGGTGGAGGGGGCGATGCTGCCGGAGGTGACGATGCCGATGATTGCTCCCTGTGCGTTTGCTATTTCGTAGCCGTTGCGGGCGATGCCTTTGTCCACGATTTCAAAGCCTGCGAGTTTACGCTTCACACCTGCTGCTTTTTCGGCTTCCAGGATGGGGCGTGCGATGAAATTGTTGCCGTCCACAAACTTAGTAATCCAGCCCAATCCGGCTTGCAAGGGCGAAGTGGTGTCGTCCAATTCGTGCCCGTAGAGCGGGAAACCTGCCTCCAACCGGAGCGTGTCGCGCGCACCCAACCCAATGGGCTTGATGCCAAACTCAGCACCGGCTTCAAACACGGCATCCCAAATTGTGTCGGCATGTTCGGGATAAAAATACAGTTCAAAGCCCCCACAGCCCGTGTAGCCGGAGTTGGAAATAATCACATCGTTCACGCCCGCCAATTTGCCGGTTACGAAACCGTAATACGGGATGGTGGACAAATCCACATCCGTCAGTTTTTGCAATGTTTTGCTCGCCAGCGGACCTTGCACGGCAAGCTGCGACATATTGTCCGAAGCGTTGTGCAAATCTGCGCCCTCGGTGTTGTTTTTCACACACCAAGCCCAGTCCTTGTCGATGTTGGCAGCATTCACGACCAGCATATACTTCTCAGGTTCGAAGTGATACACCAGCAAATCGTCCACGATGCCGCCCTGAGCGTTCGGAAAACAGTTGTACTGCGCCTTCCCAACAGGCAAATTGGCAATGTCGTTAGACACCATCTTTTGCACAAAATCCGCAGCCTTCGCACCCTTGACCCAAAATTCGCCCATGTGCGACACATCAAAAACGCCCACGCCGTTCATCACGCAAAGGTGCTCCTCGATAATGCCGGTAGGATACTCAATCGGCATGTCATAGCCGGCAAATTCGTGCATTTTTGCACCCAATGCTTGGTGCTGTTTGTGAAATGGAGTTGTTTTCATACTGCTTTTTATTGTTATTTTCATTTTTTCTGCAAAGGTAGCAAATTTCCTTCATTTTCATACGCCTCCACGATGCGCTGTACCAATCTGTGGCGGACGATGTCTGTTTTGTCGAGTTCGATTTGGGCTATTCCGGGCACTCCTTTTAGCAGGCTTAGGGCGTGTTTTAAGCCTGATTGTATGCTGTGGGGGAGGTCTATTTGCGTTACGTCGCCTGTTATAATCATTTTGGCGTTCAGGCCGAGGCGGGTCAGGAACATTTTTATTTGGGGGATGTTGGTGTTTTGTGCCTCGTCGAGGATGATGACGGCGTCGTTGAGGGTGCGACCGCGCATGAACGCGAGCGGGGCTATTTGGATGATGTTGTTTTCGAGATGGTCTTTCAGTTTGGCTGCCGGTATCATGTCTTCCAACGCATCGTAGAGCGGTTGAAGGTAGGGGTCAATCTTTTCTTTCATGTCGCCGGGCAGGAAGCCCAATTTTTCGCCGGCTTCTACGGCGGGGCGCGTGAGTATGATTTTTTTGACCTCTTTGTTCTTTAATGCTCTCACTGCCAATGCAATAGCGGTGTAAGTTTTCCCCGAGCCTGCCGGTCCGATGGCGAATACCATATCGTTTTTGTCATACGCCTCCACGATGCGTTGCTGGTTGGGGGTGCGCGCCGTTATGGGCTTGCCGTTCATGCCGAAGATAATCAGATTATCCTGTTTGACGGGTTCTGCGCCGGGCTTTTCTTTGACGATTTTGACGATGGCGGCTTCCGGCAGCAAGTTGTATTCCTGACAGTGGGCTTCCATCTCCTGGATTTTTCCCTCGAATGTTGCCAATTCCAACTCATCGCCGACAACTTTCATCAAACTGCCGCGAGCCACTATGCGCAATTTGGGAAATAAAGACTTCACTAAGTGCAAGTTAGCATTGTTTACGCCCCAGAAAATGGCGGGGTCTGCGCTGTCTAAAATCAATGTGCGTTCAATCATTTTGTTCAATCATTTTGTTCAATCAATTATGGATGGTGTTTTCAATGCATTTCGCAGCATCTTTGTGCACGCCCACCACTTAGATACATTTTAATCTCCCATTCTAAATTTTATTTAGATCCTTTTTTATTTGCGTTGTCGAAATTTCCGGTGTCCTTGGTAAATAAACGACCTCGCATTTTTCCTTAAGAAAATCAAATTTCCCTTCCCAGTCATCACCCATAACAAAAGTATCAATATGATATTCGGTAATATCCGTTTCTTTTTGTTCCCATGAGTTTTCCGGTATTACCAAATCAACATATCGAATGCTTTCGAGTAATTGTTTGCGTATTTCATAAGAAAAATAACATTTCTTTTGTTTTTCGTTCCAGTTGAATTCATCGGTTGACAGGGCTACAATAAGATAATCACCGTATGTCTTTGCCCGTTTCAGAAGATTAATGTGTCCATAGTGGAGGAGATCAAATGTTCCGTATGTTATTATTCGTTTCATAATTTTTTTTATTTACAATCTTTTATAAGACACGGTGGCTGCCCGCCATTGAACGAGGTGCCTTTGATGGAACACGGGCGACACATTCAAAATCCGATTGGGCGTGTGGCGCATCTCCAATTCGATATTCAGACTCTCAATCAGCTTACACACAGCCGCTTTACTTGCCCCGTAAGCAGCAAGCATCGGCGAAGAAATCAAACCGGCAATGCTCCCCATCACTCCGCAAAAAAACAAATCCTGCCCCTGAATTTTCGGGTAAAAATGCTTGATTATACGGCTTACAGCGATAGAATTTACTTTAAAGATGTCCGATAATTCTTTGTCTGTCAGACTGTCAACAACATAAACCTTCGCATAGCCGCGCTGCAACAGTCGGCTGCACAATGCCAAGCCGATACCATTGCTCCCTCCAACTACTAATGCTATCTTTTTCATAATTCGGGCGCAAAGATACGAAATAGTTATGAGTTATGAGTGGTAAGTTCAATTCGTAACTGCGAAAATTTTGTTCTTTCTGAAATTTGTTGTACTTTTGCACCTGACTATTAAGTTGGAAAAAGTCTGAAAATTTTGATTTTTCCTTACTTAATAGTAATTTTACAAAAAGATATGAATATGAAACGAAGAATTTTAGAGCAACTTGTGGCGTGGAAAAACCGCGAAAGGCGTATGCCGTTGATTGTCAATGGGGCGCGTCAGATTGGTAAAACATACATTATCAGCGAGTTTGGCGCGAATGAATTTGCGGATATGGTTTATGTGAATTTGGAAACAAATCCGGTTATTTGCGGCTATTTTGAAGGCGATATTTCACCGAAAACGCTTATTCCTTTGCTCGAAAACAACACGGGCAAGCGCATCATTGCCGGCGAAACATTGCTGTTCCTCGATGAAATTCAGGCAAGCGAGCGGGCTTTGACTTCACTGAAATATTTTTGCGAACTTGCGTCCCAATATCACGTTGTGGCAGCGGGTAGTTTGCTTGGCGTTGCCATAGATCGCGACAAATATTCTTTTCCTGTGGGTAAAGTCGATGAAATGAATATGTATCCGCTTGATTTTGAGGAATTTCTTTGGGCAATGGATAAAGACATTCTTTGTAAAAAAATCAGGGAGCATTACGCCGAAATGAAACCGATGGACAATGCGTGGCACAACGCGGCGTTGGAAATGTACGCTCTCTATTGCATCGTGGGCGGTATGCCCGCTGTGATTGAAGATTACAAAAAAAGCAATAGTTTTTTGACTATTCGCGATGTGCAGGGAAAAATTCTCAACGAGTACATTTCGGATATGGCGAAATATGCACCGCCGGTTACGAGTGTCAAAGTTCGCGCCTGTTACAACAGTATTCCCGCGCAGTTGGCAAAGGAAAACAAAAAGTTTCAGTACAAAATTGTACAAAAAGGTGGCTCGGCAACTATTTTCGGCGAGGCACTCGATTGGCTTATGCAGGCAGGCATTGTGCATAAATGTTCGCGGCTCGAACAGGCATTTGTACCCGTTCGTGCCTATCAAAATTTCAGCGATTTCAAAATTTATATGAGCGACACGGGAATGTTGGCGATGCATTCGGGCGTTGCCACGCAATTGATTTTATCTTCACTGGATGTAGATAATATGTTTCTCGGCGCATTGGCTGAAAATTTTGTAGCACAGGAGTTCGCGCGGAAACGGTACGATTTGTTTTACTGGAAGAGTGAAGATACCGCCGAAGTTGATTTTGTGTTGCAATTTGAAACGGAAATAATTCCTGTGGAAGTGAAAAAAGGCAAGCGGAGTCGCTCGCGCAGTTTGGATATTTTCAAGAAGAAATACAACTGCCCTTATGCAATCCGCATTTCGCAAAAGAATTTTGGCTTTGAAAACAATATAAAATCCGTACCATTGTATGCCGTGTTTTGTATTTGAACAACTTGTATAGGGCGGCTACGAATAGGTAAGCAGTAGAGACGTGGCGCGCCACGTCTCTACCATGATGCTCGTCTGAACCATGATGCTCGTCTGAACTGTGATTGTAGTCTGAACTGTGATTTTAGTATGATTTTATTGATTTATATGATTCAAATCAATCACACAAATCAATAAAATCATCTTAAAATCACAGTTCAGACAATAAATATGCAATTTTTTATTTCATTGACTTTACTTTAACACAAATTATAAATCTATGTCAAATTTTGTCCGTACATTTGCACCAAAATTTATGAATTATGAAGACGATTTATCATTCTGTTTTGGCATTTTTGATGCTTAGTATGGTGGCTGGCGTATCGCTGACACCGATTAACGCGCAGGCGAAAGTTTATGTGTCTGTCTATGGCAGCATTCCTATTGCACCGGATATTGTGCTGGATGTGAATGTGCCGGTGGTGGCGCCTCCTGCGCCCAATTACATCTGGATTGATGGCTTTTGGTCGTGGGACAATTACCGTCACGGCTATGTGTGGACGCCGGGGTATTGGGCTGTGGCGCCTTATACCAATGCCTATTGGGTGCCGGGCTATTGGGAAAGCTACCGGCATGGCTACCGGTGGGTGGAAGCGCAGTGGTTGCCGCGCAATCATGCGTTGACCTTTGGCTACTATCATGGGCGCTACGACTATTATGGGCGGCCGGTCTATTACCACAAGCCGACAGGAGCCGGGCGACATGGCTACGCTTATGGCTACGACCACCGTCCGGAATATCGGGGTGCCGGCTACAGCAGCTCCCACAGTTTCAACCGGCAGCCCGCAGGCGAACGGTCATCTATCAACCAGGCGGCGCGCAATCCGGCTCCGGCGCGCACCGAAAGTTCGACACGAAGCAGTGCAAATACACGCACGGGAACACGCGAAAGCAGTTCTGCCGAAATGCCTACGCGCAGTTCGGGAACAAACACCACAACGACTACGCGCAGCAGCAGCCCAAGCTCCACTACCACACGCAGCGGTAGCACGGAAAAGTCGGCTGCTCCGGCAACAACCACCCGCAGCAGCGGCTCAGGCAGCACCCGCAGTGGCAGCGCGGCGCCGGCATCGGGCACTCGCAGCAGCGGCAGTGCAACACCAAGCTCAACCCGCAGCAGTGGCAGCTCATCAGGCTCGTCGCGCGGCAACAGAAACTAAATGGACGACAACTATATAGTATCGGCACGAAAATATCGCCCGGCTACCTTTCAATCGGTAGTCGGGCAAAAATCGTTGATCACCACCCTCAAAAATGCCATCCAAAATCAGAAATTGGCGCATGCCTATCTGTTTTGCGGTCCAAGAGGAGTGGGGAAAACAACTTGCGCCCGCATTTTTGCCAAAACCATCAACTGCCAAAATCTGACGGCGGACGGTGAAGCGTGCAACGAATGCGAATCGTGCAAGGCCTTCAACGACAATCGCTCCTATAATATATATGAACTGGATGCGGCGTCGAACAATTCGGTCGACGACATCCGCGCGCTGACCGACCAGGTGCGCATCCCGCCGCAACTCGGAAAATACAAGGTCTATATCATTGATGAAGTGCACATGCTCTCCACGGCGGCGTTCAACGCGTTTCTCAAAACGCTGGAAGAGCCGCCTCATCACGCTGTTTTCATCCTGGCAACCACCGAAAAGCACAAGATTATCCCAACGATTTTGTCGCGTTGTCAGATTTATGATTTCAGCCGCATCACCATCAACGATACCGTCAGTCATTTGCAATACGTGGCGAAAAGCGAAAATGTGACTGCCGAACCGGAAGCCCTGAACGCGATTGCTCAAAAAGCCGATGGCGGGATGCGCGATGCGTTGTCGATTTTCGACCAGGTAGTCAGTTTTTCGGGCGGCAACGTAACCTACAAGTCGGTGCTCGAAAACCTGAATGTGCTGGATTACGACTATTATTTTCGCCTGACGGAAGCTATTTTGGCAGGCGAAGTAAGTCAAAGTCTGCTCATTTTCGACGAAATTCTGCGCAAAGGCTTCGACGGGCAGCAGATTATCTCCGGGCTTGCCGGATTTTTCCGCGACGTGCTGGTGTGCAAAGATCCGAGCACCATCGTCCTGTTTGAGGTGGGCGATGCCGTGAAAGAAAAGTATTTGACTTTGGCGCAAAAATGCCCGGTTGAGTTCCTCTACAAAGCCCTCGAATGGAGCAACCAAACAGATTTGGACTACCGATACAGCAAAAATAAGCGGCTATTGCTGGAATTGCTACTCATACGCCTCTCGCAATATAATCGCCAACCGGCAATGGTTGACGACAAAAAAAAAATAGACCCGTTAGTTACCAGTGACCAGTTACCAGTTACCAGTTACCAGGTACCGGTTACCAGTGAGCGGTTGCCTGCGACTGATCGTCATTGCGGGCTTGACCCGCAATCCCCTCAAACAATTGCCAATGAGCAGTTGCCCACGACTGATCGTCATTGCGGGCTTGACCCGCAATCCCCTCCGGCGACTGCCAATGAGCAGACGGCTCCTCCCGCCCCTCTCAAAAAAGGCAAATTGCCATCGTTTTCGTTGAAGAACCCGGATGCCAACAAACATACTGACCCCGCATCGCAAGCCCCTGATTTGGCGAATGCAGTTCTCATGGAAGCATTCACAAGCGAGGATTTGGAACGCGCGTGGAAGACTTTTGCCGACCATGAGGCAGATACATACCTCAAAAACACCATTTTGACTATCAAGCCGGAATTGCAGGACGGCAACCGCATCCTGATTGGGGTTTTCAATCCCGAACAGCAAAATAAATTGACAGAAAAACAGCCCGAAATCAAATACTTCCTCGCTCAACAGTTGCGAAACAACCAATTTGAATTGGAAATAGCCATCACCGACAACCCCGCCAACTATTTGCCCTACACAAACCACGATAAATACGATTACATGCTAAAGAAAAATCCCAAGTTGGAATCCTTCGTCAAAGATTTTAAACTGGTGCTGGGCTAATTTCATATTTAAAAAACATTTCGTACCTTTGCGCCCAAAATTTATGGTCAAATATTTTGCAATGATGAAAAGAATTAGTTATTCGTGGTTTGCCGCAGCTCTGCTGGGCGTTGTCTTGGGCACGGCTTCGTGCGCAAACAATGACGAATTACGTCATAGAGAAAAGCCGCAGGCGCCGGTTACAACAACCTTTCGGTTGAGTTTTAAAGGGAGCCAAGCATCGAAGCTGGTCACTTATGCCACGCCCGGAACGGAACCCGAAAACCGTATCAATGAGATTGATTTGTTGCTTTTCGATGAAACGGACAAATATGTGGAGCGGTTTTCTCTCTCCTCGTCTTATTTCACCGATGCTACTGCGGATGCCAAGTATGTGTCCTTTTCTGCCAATTTGCAAATTGGGCGTTACAATTCGGTGGTGGTGCTGGCTAATTGCACGGCGGAGTTGGATAAAGTGGCCGGGCTGAGAGTGGGTGTGACCAAAGAATCGTTCCTGCCCAATTTGGTGGAGGTTGCCCCTTTCGACGGAAAGCTGGAAGTGTCGGGATTCCCGATGTGGGGTGAGTTGAACAATCTCGTGGTGGAGGATGATATGCCCCTGGTGGCAGAAATAGCCCTGACGCGGATGGTTGCCAAAGTGTCGGTGGATGCGAGCTATGTGATTTCCGATTTTAAGTTGACAGAGATTTGGATTTACAATGTGGTCAGAAGCGGCAAAATCGTCCCGGATTCGGCTTCCTGGGATGCCTCCATAGGGTATGCTATCAGACCGTCCATGCAGTTTCCGATACCACCAAAAGTGGGGAACGACAAAGACACCACGCGTATCTTGAAATATACAGGCTATACCTATAATAATAGAAATTCAGCAGGGGGGGTGGCCGGAGGGGCGCCAAACCCGAGTTATGATATCCCGTTGCAGAGCGACACCATATCATGGAACGGCTGCAACGGCTATATTTACCTTTATGAGATAAACAACAGAACCGAAGCTAACCCACAAAAAGCTACCAGTATGATACTGGCTGGCTACTATCAGGGTAGGGACAAATTGTCGTACTACACCGTCCCGCTGGTGAGCGAAAAGGGTCCCGTCGACATTTTGCGAAACCATCATTACAAGGTTTTCATAGACGAGATTTCCGGTCCCGGTTTTGGCAGTTTCGATGAAGTGCTGAATCAGCCCACAGACATCGTTGCCACTGTTAAACCCTGGACAGACGACGATGTAGAGTGGACAGTGCCCACCGGAGGAAAATCACCTGACGACGACGACGAAGAGGTTGACAATAGTGTTCCCGCCACGGGGGTGCTGTTAGACAAAGAAGATATTACACTCCAATGCGCCAGTCCGGGCAATATAGATACCCTGAGGGCTTCCGTTTTGCCGAGCACAGCCACAAATAAACGTGTGAATTGGTCGATTATACCGGCTACCGGGGTGGCCGAAATAGTAAAGATACCGGCATTGGAGGGTACCGATACTGCTGTGCTAATTTGGAGAACCGGACCGGGTACTGCCGTCGTAACGGCTACCACCGCCTCCGGCAAGTTTGTTGCAAGCTGCAACATTGTCTCAGATGTATGTGCTGTTCCGGCAACAGGGCTAACTCTCAAAAACGCGAATGACGACCCCATAACGAACACTACGGTGATAACGTTGTTCGTGGGGCAAGACACAACTGTCTATGCGGATGTGACGCCTGATAATGCCGCCGATGGTGCCGTGTATTGGTCTTCGGCGGATGACGACAAGGTAACGGCAACGCAGTCCGGGGCACCCGCAACAGCTCCATGGACTAATCAGGCGGCCACAATACTGGCGCAAGAAGTGACGCCGCCGGAAGGTGTGCTCATTACAGCCACTTGCAACGGTGGCGCGTATGGTCCTTTAACTCAGACTTTTAGGGTAAAAGTTCTGCCTATTCATACTATCGACCTGATTCTCAAAGATGATCCGGCTCGTACCGCTGATAATGTAGCCGGTACAACGATATGGCTGATTGTGGGGGAAACCAAAACAATCTATGCGGATGTAATGCCTCCTAACACCTCTAATGGGGAAGTGACCATGACTTCGGCTAACAACATAGTAACGGCAACCCAGAACGCGGTGCCAGCTGCACCCTGGACGGATCAGGCCTGGACGATAACGGGGGTAGCGCCTTCAACGCCGGCAACGGGACCGGTCACCGTAACCGCAACGGTCGAGGGGATAGAGGCAACTTTTCAGGTTCACGTTCTGGCGGCGGTGCCCTACTTTTCTGTGACGGGTGGCTACACGGGGTCTGCCCGTATCAACTACTATAACTCTACCGACGCCCTTGACGTGCTATTTATCAGAAATGGTAGCCTGTGGTACGACGCCACCTTGCACCTGGTGCCCCCGGGACGCGTGGAGAGCCTCACCCTAACCGCCCCTACGTTGGGCGGCGACATGACCCACCTGATAGGACGTGCCGCGCCGGATGCGACTTATCCTATCGGGCTCAATCTGGCGGTTACCGGAGTCCTGGTTCTCCGCCCCGACAATTCCAGCGGTCATATCCCCATAGGCAGTTATGCGGAGTTACAACTGATAGGCGCGGATGATGTAAAACTTAGCGACACCTACGGACTGGAGGCCGACCTGGACATGATGGACGTGTCGTTTACGCCCCTGGGGAACAATAGTTTGCCCTTTACCGGTATCTTTGACGGCGGGGGAAAGGAACTGGAAAACCTGAAGATAGAAAAAACCGGTGAGGATTATGTAGGGCTCTTCGGCCGTATATCGACCGGAAGAGTCGAGAACCTCAGTCTCGTTTCCGGCACGGTGACCGGAAGGAGCTCGGTCGGCGGCGTGGTAGGGTCAAGCGGCGGAACCATCATCAGCTGTCATAACAGAGGAGTCACGGTGAGCGGTAGTGCAGCATATATCGGCGGCGTGGTGGGGAGCAGCACCGGCACCATCACCACCTGTAACAACTATACCGCGGTGAGCGGCGGGAATTCATTTATCGGCGGCGTGGTAGGGGCAAGCGACGGCACCATCACCACCTGTTACAACAACGCCACGGTGAGCGGAGGGGGCTTGGTCGGCGGCGTGGTGGGGAGCAGCACCGGCACCATCACCGGCTCTTACAATGATGGCGTAAGCGTGATTGGAACCGGCAGCAATGTCGGCGGCGTGGTGGGGGAAGCAGATGGCAGCATCATCAACTGTCGCAACAGAGCCGCGGTGAGCGGCGTGGGGAACATCGGCGGCGTGGCGGGGGCAAGCACCAACAACACCACCATCACCGACTCTCGCAATGAAGGCGGAAGCGTGGTTGGAACCGGCGACCGTGTCGGCGGCGTGGTGGGGTCAACATACATTGGCAGCATCACCAACTGTCGCAACGACGCCACGGTGAGCGGAAAGGGCTGGGTCGGCGGCGTGGTGGGGAGCAGCTCCGCCGACATCACCGACTCTCGCAATGAAGGCGTAAGCGTGGTTGGAACCGGCGACCGTGTCGGCGGCGTGGTGGGGTCAACAGATGGCAACATCACCACCTGTTACAACACAGCCAAGGTGCGCGGGGATACACATATCGGCGGCGTGGTGGGGTCAACACTCGGCACCATCACCGACTCTCACAATGAAGGCGACAGTGTGGTTGGAACCACCTCTGTCGGCGGCGTGGTGGGGGGGGCAACCTTCGCCATCACCGACTGTCACAACACAGCCGCGGTGACCGGAACCAGCGATGTCGGCGGCGTGGCGGGGAACAGCTCCGGCACCATCACCAACTCTTACAATGACGGCGGAAACGTGGCTGGAGCCAACAATGTCGGCGGCGTGGTGGGGAACAGCACCGGCGACATCACCGGCTCTTACAATGACGGCGGAAACGTGGCTGGAGGCAACAATGTCGGCGGCGTGGTGGGGAACAGCACCGGCGCCATCACCGGCTCTTACAATGACGGCGGAAACGTGGCTGGAGCCAACAATGTCGGCGGCGTGGTGGGGGACATCACCGGCGACATCACCGACTCTCACAATGATGGCGGAAGTGTGGTTGGAACCGACAGCAGAGTCGGCGGCGTGGCGGGGAACAGCACCGGCGACATCACCGACTCTCACAATGATGGCGGAAACGTGACCGGAGGCGTCAATGTCGGCGGCGTGGTGGGGTACATGTCGGGTACCAATATCTCCAATTGTCACAACACAGCCGCGGTGACCGGAACCGGAGTCGGCTATGTCGGCGGCGTGGCGGGGTACAGCTCCGGCGACATCACCGACTGTTACAACACAGCCGCGGTGAGCGGAACCGGCCACAATGTCGGCGGCGTGGTGGGGGACATAGCGGGTGCCAATATATCCAAATGTTACAACACAGCCGCGGTGAGCGGAATCGACGAGAGAGTCGGCGGCGTGGCGGGGCGTAGCACCGGCACAATCTTCGCCTCTTACAACACAGGCGGTGTGAGCTTGACCGTAGGCATTGGCGGCGCTGGCGGCGCTGGCGGCGCTGGCGGCATAGTGGGGTACATGAACACCGGCGACATCACCGCCTGTTACAACACAGCCACGGTGACCGGAATTCAACTTGTCGGCGGCATAGTGGGGAGAATCGCCGGCGACATCACCGCCTGTTACAACACAGGCGCGGTGACCGGAACCGGCAACTATGTCGGCGGCGTGGTGGGGACCATGGCGAGTAACACTATCTCCGCTTGTTACAACACAGGCGGGCTGACCGCCGCCACCCCCGGCGACATAGCAGGGCACAACCTCGGCACTGGGATGGACTGCTACTGGTCAAGCTCTGCTGCGCCGAACGCACAGGGGAGCGGTAATGCCTTCACCGACAGCGCTCCATTCAACTTGAACATCGCCCCGATTGGTACAAGCGGCAATTGGGGTACCGGCGACGGCTCGGGCACCGGGAAGTACTGGAAGCCCAACACAGTCAACGGACAAGACGGCCAAACCAACCTCACCATACTACCCCAGCTGTTTTTTGAATAACGTTAGTTTAGAGTTTAGTTATTAGAGTTTAGAGTTTAGTTTAGAGTTTAGTTATTAGAGTTTAGTTTAGAGTTTAGTTATTAGAGTTTAGTTTGCCCTCCGCCCCCCCCGCAGGGGGAGTTGGAGCCGCATCCCGTAGGGTGGGGTGTCAAACAGATTACAATCGGGTGAAAATTTTTGCGTTCTGTTTTTTATCCCGTAGGGATTGTAGCTCGGTAGAAAATCATACCTCTCCTTCTCCCCGCATCCCGTAGGGATGCAACATAATCCGCAATCGGTTGCATCCCTACGGGATGCTGAAATGGGGGGGGGCGGGGCGATTCTATTTTCTACCGAGCTACAATCCCTACGGGATAAAAACAAATGATGAACGAACAATATTCATAAAACATCCATCTTTTTAACACCCCACCCTACGGGTGGGGTGTTAAACAGATTACAATCGGGTGAAATTTTTTGCGTTCTGTTTTTTATCCCGTAGGGATTGTAGCTCGGTAGAAAATCATACCTCTCCTTCTCCCTGCATCCCGTAGGGATGCAACATAATCCGCAATCGGTTGCATCCCTACGGGATGCTGAAATGGGGGGGCGGGGCGATTCTATTTTCTACCGAGCTACAATCCCTACGGGATAAAAACAGAACGTAAAAATTTCACCCGATTGTAATCTGTTTGACAACCCACCCTACGGGGTAACAGACAACAAGGCTAAATCTTTTTTTCAGGTGCTATTTTTACTTGCCCGGAGCGCAGTCCCATTATGGACAGAACTGTGCGGCTCGTTTTGTCCCGCAGGGACAGCACTTTATTAACCGTAGACTTTAGTCTACGGTTAATAAAGTGCTGTCCCTGCGGGACAAAACACCGTTTGCAAAAAATAGCACCTGAAAAAAAGATTTAGCCAAAAAGCCAAAAAACAAAAATAAATTGTACCTTTGCAAGACAATACAAAGATAAAAACGATGCAATTTACAAACAAATATGCCTCCCCGCTCGGCGGGATTACTTTGGCAAGCGATGGCGACTCCTTGACAGGCGTGTGGTTTGACGGGCAAAAATATTTTGGATATACGCTGCCACCCCACACGGAGGAGAAGCAGCTTCCTGTTTTTGAGAAAGCAGCAGAGTGGCTTGATTGCTATTTCGGCGGCAACGAGCCGAATTTTGCACTGCCGGTTAAGATGTATGGTTCGGAATTTAGAATGGCGGTGTGGGAAATTCTTCAGCACATCCCTTATGGGCAGTTAACGACTTACGGCGAAATAGCTGCGAAAATCGCGCGGGAACGGGGTGTAGCCCGGATTTCGGCGCAAGCGGTTGGCGGTGCTGTCGGGCATAATCCTGTCTCTATCGTTGTGCCTTGTCATCGCGTAGTCGGCGCAAGCGGCAGTTTAACGGGTTTTAGCGGCGGTATTCAGCGAAAAATCGAGTTGCTCAAACTTGAAATTAGAGTTTAGTTATTAGAGTTTAGAGTTTAGTCGTCTCCCCGCCCCTCGCAGGGGGAGTTGGAGCCGCATCCCGTAGGGTGGGTTGTCAAACAGATTACAATCGGATGAAATTTTTGCGTTCTGTTTTTTTTTATCCCGTAGGGATTGTAGCTCGGTAGAAAATCATACCTCTCCTTCTCCCCGCATCCCGTAGGGATGCAACATAATCCGCAATCGGTTGCATCCCTACGGGATGCTGAAATGGGGGGCGGGGCGATTCTATTTTCTACCGAGCTACAATCCCTACGGGATAAAAACAAATGATGAACGAACAATATTCATAAAACATCCATCTTTTTAACACCCCACCCGTAGGGATGGAATATTGGTAGAAACCGGAAACCACCCTCCACACCCCACCGTCCCGTAGGGACGGAATATGATACACCGACATTGATATTTCGTACCTACGGCACGAATGAGGTGGGGGAATGGGCATTCTCTACCAACATTTTGTCCCTACGGGACAGCAATATTGTGCCGGACAATTCCCTGCAGAACCTGAACAATCGTCGGCGATTTTTCATAGCACTCGAAATTATTTTTTAGCCCAATTGCAATTGAAAAATATTTTGTAAGACCACGCGGACCAGTTTTTGGAAGTGGGCGTGCTGAGCAAAAACCTCGCCGAAATGACCATCCCGGAGAAGTGGCTGTATGTGCCCCAATGATTGTGCAACAATAAACAAAGCCGCCCGAAAGATTGTGCTTCCGGGCGGTTTTTGCTGCTACCCCGTATGGTGTAGCTTGCCAATCCAAAAATTAGCCGTATCTTTGCAAAAAATTTAATAAAAATATGTATGGCAACAATGACATTAAAAGAAAAAATGGCTATTGGGATGAGAAGTTTTGAACTGGAAGATGCAGGGCATCCGGAGGAAGCAGAGAGGGTTTGGAAACAAATCCCGTTAGTCCCTCATGTGGCAAAATGGTGCAAAGAGATGCTGGGCGCAGAAGCCTTGCTACAAATGGGGTATGACCTTTCAGAAGCGGAGGAAGAATATGGAAACGATTGGCTTAGGACCTAGGATAGCCTCATGTATGTATAACATCTACCTCGGGCGCAAAGGGCTTGTTACAAAAGATATGGTTGCCATGCAGGATGTGTATTGGGAATTGCAGCAGGTTGCGCTTGGGTGAGATAACGAAAAGAGGCGGACTTTTCGCTATGCCCTGCTATTCAAACCACAACCGGGGCAGCGCGATGCGGCCGGTGACGTCGTCTTGTCCGTTGACCGTGTAGGGCTTCCAGTACTTCCCTGGTCCCGAGCCGTCGCCGGTACCCCAGTCGGGTGTAGTAACCAGGGGAAAGCCGTTGCTGAGGTCGAAGCGGCGGTTGTTGTAACCGCTACTGATGGCACCCACCGGAAGAGGATTTGTATAGTAGCAGTCTAGCGCAGTGTTGTTTATGCCGACCGCTATCAGGCTTCGCCCGCCGCCGACCACCGTACCTATGTTGTAACAGGCGGTGATACTGCCGAAGTCCATATACCCCACCAGTCCGCCGATAATTGTGCCGCCGGTCACCGTGGCTTCGTTGTAACAGGCGGTGATGCTTCCATTGGTCATCAGCCCCACCAGTCCGCCGACATTGGCACCGCCGGTCACCGTGGCTTTGTTGCAACAGGCGGTGATGTTGCCCCCGTTGCTCATCCCCGCTATGCCGCCCACATTGCTGCCGGTTCCGTTCACCGCGGCGTTGTTGTAACAGGCGAAAATGGTGCCATCGCTTTTCCCCGCTATGCCGCCCACTTCGCTGCCGCCGTTCACCGAGCCGTTAACGATACCGACCTTTCTGACTTCTCCGTACACAACGCCGAAGAGACCCACAGGCTTTGTCGCATCGGACTTGTTTATAAAGAGCTTCGAGAGTGTCTTGCTATTGCCGTCAAAGGTACCGGCAAACGGCTGAGACGAGTTCCCCACGGGTTCCCACGGTTCGTTCATCAGGTCGAGGTCGGCCTCCAGTTTGAAATTGCCGGTCACGGACTTGGTGCCTATCAGTTGGAACTCCACATAACTGCCTATGGGGATGAAGCCGCCGTCCGCCGGGCGGAAATCCGCTTCTCCGTTGGCAAGCAGATTGAGCTTGATAGTGTTATCCTCATCCGGAGCGGCACGACCTATCAGGTGGGTCTTGTCCGCCAGAGTGATGCTCTTAATGGCTCCCGCGGGTGCGGTCACGGACGCATCGTACTCCAGCGTACCGATGGCGGTAACGGTAACGTCCAGGATGTCGGTAGGACTATAGTAGGTGATAAATGCCGGTCCCTCGTAACCGCCGGCCACGGTGGTAAAGTAGGGTAGGGTGGAGGGTACACTTATGGAGACAGTAGCAGATGCGAGGAATCCCGATTCAAGGCTTGGCTCGTTGCCAAGCGCATTGCAATTTGTCACGATGATGGTTGTCAAGCCTGCCTTCGGGGTGTTAAACTCCCAAAGTTCGGTTTGTGGCTGCCAATCGCCGGATTTTTTCCCGTTTGAAAACTCTACAGACCCATCTACACTCGCGGACGAGCCGTTATCCGGAGCAAATTTCCATTTCAGATAGTTGTATTCCGAATCATCCGGCAGACCCGAGATGCCGCCGTGCAATATCAATGGTGCTGCTTTTCCCATCCTGTCCAGCGTGACAGAAGGGGCGAGGAGAGTACTGTAGTCGGTCCCCTCGAAGAGACGGATGCGAGGTGTTCTCACCGTCAGAGGAGCCGTGATGAGCGTATCCGCACCGCCTTGCTTCACTTTGACTCCGTAGAGAGTAGTTGCTTCCTTGAGTCCTTTAACTCTCACGATGGAGGTGTATGTGCCTGTGGCGACATTATAAGGACCGGTTGCGGCTTGAATTATGCCAATGCTTCCATCGCCCACAGACCATTGAGGCTCGGGTGCCCCTGCATCGGCAGGAACGGTTACCGTCAACTCATGCTCTTTAGCCAACGTGAGGTTCAATTCGTCTAATGGTTTCATAATGGCGATGTAGAAGACAGCGGAATCATTGCCCAATTCACCCTTATGATTGGCGGTTTGCACGATAACGCGCGAACTCCCCACAGCCGGAATTTTCGGTGTTATTTTCAATTCCCTGTTCCGCGCCGACGTGGGATTGGACAAGATAGTCGCTTCTTGAAAATCTGCCAGCGCATCATTTTCAATTCGCCATATCTGATAATCAAAACCGGACGCCGGGTTGATAACGCGGGCTAATACCGTTTTGGGTGTGATGTCATTGGCAATCCACACTAATTGTTGCCTGTTGCGTATGTTGAGCCGGTCTGTGCCCCAATAGATTTCAATGGAGCAGGCAGGCGGTGGCGGGAGCATCCCAAAGAAGTATTCAAACAAAGGACTCGTCTTATCGGTCGGGAGGTCTGCCGAAGTCGTGAGACCGTTACCGGCAGTGTAGGAAAATTCGCTCCTGTCTGCTTTGGCATTCGCGAGTGCGGCAGGATAAGCGATAAATGCCGCCATCTGCGCGTGGAGTGTCCGAAGCGGGTAGGTGCCGGGCGAGGTCGCTTTGGAGTAGTTCCACAGCGGGGATTCTTCCATGGCGGCCATCCATTGCTCTATTTGCGCCACGAGTGCCTTAAATGCCTCTTGTCGTTGGGTATGCGCGATAGCCCAGCCCTGCAATTGTGAGGGAGCCGTGGGGAATTGCGACCAGTACCGCTTAATGGTGATGGTGTCCGGATGGTCATGATATTCCAAATGCCATGGGTCGGAAGTGGATGCTCTGCTAAACACATTGTATGCTGTTGAAGCATCGGAAGGTTCCGAACTGCCGGCTGCATGGTAGTAAGGTCGCGGGTTGATGCTCGCCACAAATGCGTTCCAACGGGCGATGGCTGCCGTCATGGTATCCACAAGCGCGTCTGTAGTCATTCCGGCTTGTCGGGGTTGCCATGTCAGGGAAAGTTGCGGGTCGCCCCAAGTGATTCCCATGCTCTTCGCCGGCGAGGGGGCAATAATGTCAAAATCAAAAACAGGAAATCCGTTGCCTATCGGAATATACTCGCCATCGACATCGATGCTGCCGAAGAAAAATTCAAACAGTTTGCCGCGGGCTGCCACAGCACTCGTAGGTCCGCTGGGTGTGATTGTCGGATTTTGTTGCCGACTTTCCATGACCACATTGGTCAGCATGGCTGTCTGCGGGTCAAACTTGCCAAACACGAGACCGCCGATGTCCGTTGTGAGCAAAGTATCGGGTATCGGCTGATTGTCCCACACCGAGTGGTCAACTTTGATGTTGTGTTGCGGCAGAGAGGCATCCACATTACTTCTGATATACGTTTCCATCTCCCTGAGCAGTGTTTTTGCGACGGCGTGTTCGGCTAAACCGTAGGCTCCCACAAAAAGTTTGAAGTCGTAATAAGATTTTTCAACTTGCTTGTAGAGAGCTACATAAGCCGTTTGACGCATCTTGGCGGCAGTCGCTGATTTCCAACGGATTTTGTCCCTGTCAGAGCGAAATGCCCCGGAACCGCCATCCTGATGCGCCCAGCCATAAGCATTGTTCAGCGTATCAGCCCAATAGCGGTCAAACGACAGCACCAGCTTTTTGTCTTCATCACCGGAACTGACGTGCCATTTGCCATCCGCACGATACTCCCAACCCTCATAAACATTTTTTACCCCATCATGCACATAATCCTCCAAATCGGTGGTGCCTTTGTTATAGATGTACGGACGTGGCTCCATTTGCACTTTGAAATTCTCCCACACCGCCCAATAGTCATTCAGGAAGTTCTCATCCGGAAGTGCGGGGTTCACCGTACCCGGATTTACCCAAGCGTCGCTGCCGACAGGCGCAGCAGGCGCATAAGCAGCACTCCGCAGGGTGCCCTCCAAATTAGGGACAGAGGCAGAGCCTGCCCAACGGATTCCAACATTGGCGTCCAACACAGCAACAGGGCGCACATACGCAGCCACCATCGGGTCATGGTCCAACATAAACGTTTCGCACGAAATCGTGCCTAACACCACAGCGATAAGCCCTACAGCTACCCCTAACAAGCTTTTTTTCTTCATCTTTGCAAACTGTTTGATAAACAAATATAATCCGATTGACATCAATCAAAGTTTTAGGCCGCAAAGGTAAACAAAAATTCTTAATTATGAGTAATTTATTGAACAAAATTAAATCTTTTTCGAGGTGTTATATCTTGCAATTAGCCACTTTTTTTTCAAGTGCGCCGGCATTTTTGCGGTTGCTCCTGAAAAAAAAACAGCTTGTTTTAAAAATAATGCTTACCTTTGCCGCCGTTGAAGCAAGATGAAAACAGCAAAGATGAAAATTTAAAATTGTAGCATATATAAACTTTTACCAACAATGGCAAACAAAATTAAAATTCATTCAACAGTCGCAATTGCACTATTTGCATGCAGCACAGCATTTGCGCAAACATGGAACATCGGCTTGGCCAATGCAGCTGATGTAACCGCTACACTTACCTCTACACCTAACGGTCTCACTCTCTCTATTCACGGTAGTGGGGCTATGCAAAATTGGTCATCTGCGGCTGTCCCATGGTCTTCTCAACGTCTCACCATTAGAGCTGTAGAAATAGATGACGGCGTGACAACAATTGGAAATTATGCCTTTTCCAAGTGTAGCCGTCTTACCTCCGTTAGCATTCCTAACAGCGTGACAAGTATTGGGAAGTCGGCTTTTGACGATTGCAGCGGTCTTACTTTCGTTACCATTCCTAACAGCGTGACAAGCATTGAAGATTTTGCTTTTTCCGGTTGCAGCGAACTTACCTCCGTTACCATTCCCAGTAGCGTGACAAGCATTGGAGATTATGTTTTTGGAGCTTGCTCCAAACTTACCGGTATCGCTGTAGATGCTGACAATGAGCGGTATAGTGCAATAGATGGTGTGGTTTACAGCAAAAATCAAGACTCTTTATTGATATATCCGGCGGGGAAGCAAAACGCTACTTTTACCATTCCTAACACCGTTACCTATATTGGGCGTTATGCTTTTCATGGTTGCCGCAGTCTTACCTCCGTTATCATTCCTAACAGCGTGACAAACATTGGGGAGAAAGCTTTTGAAAGTTGCAGCGGTCTTACCTCCCTTACCATTCCTAACCGTGTGACAAGCATTGGGCAGGATGCTTTTTATGGTTGCAGCGGTCTTACCTCCCTTACCATTCCTAACAGCGTGACAAGTATTGGGGAGGGGGCTTTTGCGGATTGCAGCCGTCTTACCTCCATATATGTTCGTCGGACTACTCCGGCAAGTTTATTAGGAAGCGCACTTGTCTTTTCTAATCAAACCACCTGTACTTTATATGTGCCGACAGGCTCTACAGCTGCATACAAAGCCGCACCGCAATGGATGGATTTCATAAAGATTGTGGAGTTTGCAGTACCAATGACACAATATACGATCACAGCCTCCGCAGGTAGTGCCGGCAGCATTTCCCCCAATGGTGTAGTAACCGTTGACAGTGCCGGAAATCAAACTTTCAAAATTACCCCCATCATAGGGTATGCGATAGACAATGTATTGGTAGATGGAGTAGATGTTACCGGAGCCGTTTTAACAAGCAGTGATACCACTTATACTTTCACAACCGTGATAGAAGAACACACTATTTCTGTATCATTCGTTGTGGATACATCACACCCATATTCTTGGAACATCGGCTACCCCACTGCAGCCGATGTAATCGCTACATTTTACAATGATACCCTTACCATTAACGGCTCGGGGGCTATGCAAAATTGGTCATCATCTACTGACAATGCGGTGAATACTCCGTGGTATTATCTGCGCAACAACATTACAACTGTAGTAATAAATGACGATGTGACAACGATTGGAGCTTTTGCTTTTTCTTATTGCAGCAGTCTTAGCTCCGTTACCATTTCTAACCGCGTTGACAGCATTGCAAATTATGCTTTTTCGAGTTGTCGCAACCTTGTGTCTATCACAAATTTGAGTTTTGTTCCGCAAAACATACGCGATAGTGTGTTTGCAAGCTGCAACATTCGTCGGCTCATCGTACCCGCCTGCGGCTCTGAGTATCAAGATCACAGAATATGGAGCAAATATTTTGGTGCTATTGAGGCATCATTGGAATGCCCTTTTGAGGTACAAATGGTTAACGCCATACCTCAAAGCGATGGTTCTCTTTTGGTTGATTGCGATGCCACATACTCTTCTGTGATATTTAAAGATGCGGATGAGTACACGGTTAAGTTTGGGTACAAAGGTTCTCAAATAGAGGATAATGACATCTACATTAACGAGCAGATGCCCTATAACACTACTATAACCTATCATGTTTACAACAAGGCTAATACGGCTTTTATCAGTCGCGACCTGACTATCAGGAAAAAAAGTGTTGCCCCTGATTCCTTTGTTGCCCGGCGATACGACAAACTGCTATATGCAACAGACGATACTGTTGTGGACGGCGAATGGTTCAAAATCATAAACGGGGAGTGGCAAAGTATAGGCACGGGCTTGTTCTATTGGGCACCCGAAAACGAGGACTTGGCGGGCAGTGCAGAATATCGTGCTACGTTTATTACCGCAGCCGGCGAAACCTTGAACATTTGTCCTTTTTCGGGGGCAACACTTTTAGCATCCTTGACGGTTTATACTAAATTGACGGTTTATCCCAATCCTGTCCCCGTTGGCAGTTTAATCACCATTGAGGGCATCCCCGATGGCGAAAAAAACATCACAATCTATGATTTAGATGGGCGTGTGGTCGGCGGTGCGGTTGGCGGTGTGGTAGAGACGTGGCGCGCCACGTCTGTACAAATGATGCCACTGCAAACGCAAATGCAAATGCCATCAACGCCGGGAGTGTATGTGGTGAGGGTGGGACGTGAGATGGTGAAGGTGATTGTTCGGTGAGAGTGAAGAGTGAAGAGTTATTAATTGTTAATTGTGGATGGGGCGATTTTTTTTGGTTTTGTTGTTTTTGCTTGGTTTGGGTGGGGCTGTGTTGGGGCAGGGCGTGCCGGAGCAGACTAAGCAGGTTTATGGCTCCGTTATAGATGAATTTAAGGAGCCTATGAGTGGGATTATTGTTTTTGCGACAGGTAATCCTGATTTTGCAGACACGACTGATGCGAAGGGAGTATTTAATTTGGCTGTGCCACTTTCGACACGGTCTTTGATAATCGGACATCATAGCATAGAAGATTTAGAAGTGCCTATCACACCGCGCATGAGAATTGTGGTGTACTATTTACATGTTCACCACGAATTTTCTGCTTTCGGCGGGCTTGGCGTTTCACTGTTGGATAACTCCCCTAATGTTGGCAATTATATGCCGCCGTTTTTTGGAACGGCAGAACTTGGGCTGGGCTATACCCGTTTTTTTTCATCTGAATGGGGACTATCAACCGGCGTAAGTGCCTCTTACGCTATCCGTAGATACGCTTCCACATTTGATGATTCGTTTGTCGGAACGTACGGTCCGATTGGTTTTCAGACTGAATACACCGCCGTCGATTACACCGAAACGCAGGGAATCAGCATGCTGAGCATTCCACTCATGGCTCACTATCAAGTGTATCCGAGTGGAACGGACAAATCGTATCAAGTGTATTTCAAATTTGGTGGAAAATTTAAACTCCCGCTCAATACACCACTCAGCACCTACAACGGCACATTGGGGAGATTAGACGTGAAAGACGGTGTGATACCCGACCTGTCCATCGCGGTTCCTGACTATATGATGAAGAGAGGTTCTGTTGAGAAATCTCACTCAGGACCCATTGAACTATCGGGTTATGCCGTGTTGGGGTCGTTAGAAGTGGGAAAAAAATGGGGCAGGTTAACAGAAAAATGGTCGCTCTACGCGGGGATATATGCTGATTATGCTATATTGAATAAGATAACCGCTAAAACAGGCGATAAAAAACCGTTCATCACCACTTCCGACGACGGACAAATGCATCGAGCCAACGGCATATTGGTCGCCCAAAAATTCGATGGCACGCCATTCGTTGACAACAGGATGCTATCACCACTATCGGTTGGTGTGAAGGTCGGAATAGCGTATGGAAACCGCCCCCGCAAAAAACTGCTTGTGCCACCTGTCCTGCAACTTAAATATCCTGCAAGTTACATACCATGGCACGTTTTTCCCCCAATTCAGCATGCAATTGACACCATCAAAAGCAATGTTGAACAACTCTCCACATCTGACAATTCACCCCGCGTTGCTCGGAAGCGTACCACTCGAGCCGAAGAGAAGCAGGTGGGAAACCGGACGTTGATAGACAAGCAAACGATTGCTGTGCAAGAAATTAGAACCAAAGCGGCAGATAAAAAACGGTTGCAAACGCCAATAAATTTTGAATTTGACCGGACAGACCTGTTGGATGATGCTAAAAAAGTATTGGATGCAAACATAACTGCGCTCAAACAGGTGCTGGATGAAAAAATACGCATCCTAAAAAAATATCCCGATTTGAAAATCACCATTGTGGGACACACCGACAACAAGGGGACACCGGAATATAATATGGTTCTGGGGCAAGAGCGCGCCGAAACAGTTAAAGCCTATCTGCTCAAACACGGTATCCCTGCCAAAATTATAGTCAAAGTCACCAGCAAAGGAGCATCAGAACCCGTCGCCCCCAATAATAGCGAAGAAAACAGGCAAAAGAACAGGCGAGTGGAGATTGTTGTGGCGGAGTAATGAAAACTATCCACATGAACATGCGAAATTGGCAGCCCATTGTGTTGTTTTTCCCAAATGAACTGTCCCACTGTGAAAGACTGTTCGCTCCATTTCGCCTTGCAGTGGGAAGACGCCCAGGAGCCTGTTGTTGTCATCCAATTCTGCATAGTGCATATCGAATGTTTTGCCGGAAGGCATTATGATGTGGTGTGCTGCAATGCGTTTCATACCTACAAGGCTTTTAGCCACCGCTCTTCGGATTGCTCTACCCAGGCTCGAAATGCGGGGTTGGGTTGGTATTGGGATGTGAAGGCGAGCAGTGCCTCAAAGTCAAAGTGAGTGGCAGCGATGCCAAAGCCGGCTTGGGAAAATTCGTGAGCGTTGCAAGCCTGCTCGACGTGTGTGGGCACCATCAAAACGGGTTTGCCGAGGTAAGCCGCCTCGCACACCGACTCAAAACCGGCTGTGGTGGCATAGCCCTTGCAGCCCGCCATATAGTCCAGAAATAGCTTGTCGTCTAACCGATGAAACGACAGCCGGTCGTTGATGACCGTTTCCTTTTCTGTGCCTTTTTTGTCCCAAAAGAAGTGCATGGACACGTCCGGATGTTGCCTCTGCCATGCTATGATGCTTTCGGCATAGTTTGCGTTCAGCAGGTAGCCGTGCAAATAGTTGCCCTGCGTGGCTGTCTGCTTGAAAACCTCCTCGCGCAACAGTGGCGGCACAAACACAAAACGGGAGTCTGCATCGGCGCGGGAGTTATTGGCAATGGACAGCACAAACAATTTTTTGGCTCGGAGGCAAGTTACGCGCGTTACTAATTTCAAACAGAACAATTGCGACTTATCTTCTGCCGGAAAGCGATAGTCAGGATGCAAAAACGCATATTGATGGGCAACACAAACATACGGCACCTTGGGCGGAAACAGCATATAAGCAAACCCCATCAGCATTTCATAAAAGTTGATGACCACATCGGGCTTCAACTCTCTGATTGCTCGCTTGATAAATAGTAAACCCTTGATATAGCGCGGAATGCGTACCAGATTGTAGCCGATAGTCGCTCCTGTTTTGGGTCGGTCTGTACCACTTGGCGGCGGGAAATTGGGGCTGTGAAACCGGTGAATCGGTGCCGGTGTTTCTTTGTAGAAAAAAGCGGGAAGTTCGCTCTTGTTGCTTTTGCCCACCAGCACCGCACACACACTGTGATTGTGCTTTTGCAGCATCTTCGCCAGTGTAATCGCCTGGGTCAGATGTCCGCGCCCTTCTCCTTGCACTACAAATAAAAATTTCATAAACGAGTTGCTCTCAACAGCAGTTTTTTGATACCACTGGCTTCGTAAGACACTACATAGATGTATGTTGTGTTTTCACCCGGATCCAACTGACTCCGGTCGATGGTAATAACGATTGGCTGCGAAGCTGCCGGGGCGAGAGTTCCCCTTTCCATACTTATTATGCTCACCCACGGTTTCTTTGTGGAGTTGATAATTTCCCATTCAAACTTTTTGGTGCTTTCGTTCACGATGTTAAATTCCTGTGTTTCAACTGTGTTGCCAAAATCAAGTTCAGTCACATTTTTTTTTACATCTTCTATGTCCACCACACGCATTGCCTCTTCTTGAGGCGACATCTCCACATTACATGTAGTGGTGGTGTCGGCTTTTACGACGACGTCATAATTTGCGATGTCGGCATAACTACGGGCTGTGATATGCAGTCCGCCTCGCCCTGACTGGCTCAACTCATCGAATTGATAGATGCCCTTGCTGTCCGTTGTGGTGTGCAATGTCAACTCGCCCAATTCCAAGATGATATCGGCAGCAGGGATGACACTGCGCGTCTTAATGTCAGTGATTTTCCCCTGAATACTGCCCGGAAGCACTATTGCAGTGGGGGTATCTTCATTACAACCACCGGCGATAGATGCAATCGCCACTAAAAAAAGGATACGTTTCATCGTTATAATTTTAAAAACAGCGCAAAGGTACGAAAAAGTTATGAGTTATGAGTTATGAGTTATTTTTTTATTTAAAAAATTGGTTCATTCCAATTTTTTTTTATACTTTTGCAGCCGGAAAACTTACAAAATTACGAATGAAATGCTTACATTTTTACGAATGAAATATTGATATTTTTAAGAATGAAATGCTTACAAAATTAAGAATGAAATGCTTATATTTTTACGAATACACGTTACAATGCAATTATGGGCTATAAATTTAGGTATGTTGATGATGAATTAGAGGGTCGGTTAAAACGCTCCGGTGCTGTGTTGGTTCGGGGTCCCAAAGGGTGTGGAAAAACCGAAACGGCTCGCCATTTTGCGAAAAGCGAGACCGTTATAGATGCGAGCCCCAATACGAAGAATATAATGGCTCTTGACCCCAAATTGCTGCTTGCCGGCGCGACGCCACATTTGCTGGATGAATGGCAGGAGCAGCCCGACCTTTGGAATTATGTGCGGCATGAGGTGGATAATCGCAGACAGAAAGGACAATTCATCCTGACGGGTTCCGCAACGCCCACCGATGAGGTTAAACTGCATTCGGGTGTTGGCAGGTTTTCGGTGTTGCAAATGCGCCCGATGTCGCTCTTTGAAAGCGGAAAATCATCCGGCGAGGTGAGCCTTAGAGCATTGCTTGCCGGCGAAAAGACAGGCTCAACGTTTCACGAAGCAAACATAACGCAAATTGTGGATAACCTGATACGAGGCGGCTGGCCCGGCATACAAGACCTTGACATCGAGGATGCACGGCTTTCTTTGCTTGATATGCTGGAACTTATCACGGAGGTTGACATCAGTCGGGTGAGCAACATGAAGCGCGACCCCATAAAGGTGCGGCGGTTGATGTCGTCCATCGCACGCAATATTGCAAATGAGGTCAAAATTGAGACCATTGCCACAGATGCCGGTCTGGACGACACACCACTTGCCTACGACACGGTGCGCGATTATATTGATGCGTTGGAGCGGTTGATGATTATTGAGGATTTGCCGGCATGGAACACGCATATACGCTCTTCTGCCACGCTTCGGAAAGGTAGAAAACGGCATTTTGTTGACCCCTCCGTCGCGATTGCCGCCTTGGGGATAAATGGTGCGCGGCTGCAGCAGGATTTTGAATATCTGGGCTTCGTTTTTGAATCGCTCGCCATCCGCGACCTCCGAATTTACGCGCAGACCATGGGGGCAAAGTTGTTTCATTATCGGGATTCGTCCGGTCGCGAAGTAGATGCCATTTTGGAGATGCCTGATGGCTCGTGGGCAGCATTTGAAATAAAATTAGGCTTCGGTGCAGCAGAAGATGGAATTCAATCGCTCTTGAAATTTCTGGAAAATGTGAACACAAAAAGAGTTGGCAAGCCCAAAGCAATGGCAGTAATAACAGGCTCCGGCTTCGCCTCAAGGCACGAAAGCGGCGTGTGCGTTGTGCCATTGGCAACGCTTTGTGCATGAGAGGGTGAGTGATAATCTCACATTTTTAAGAATGAAATGCTTATATTCTTGGAGTCCATCGGCTTACTGTGGTGGAGTTTGTGAAAGAGTTGTATTTGCCTGGTCGGCGAGAAATCGCGCAGCCTTGATTATATGTTCTTCGGCATAGTTAGGGAGTTTCCTTAGCAGTTTTTCCGGCGGCAATTCTTGTCCTTGTTCGGCAGCATTATGTTCGGCGTAGACTTTACTTACATCGCTAATTACCTGCGACATCAGTTTATCGCTCGGATTTTTGTTTTTCTTTGCCAAGCAGACATCACAAATGCCGCATTCATCGGAGTTTTTTTGTCCGAAGTAGCGCATCAGGATTTGGCTGCGGCAGGTGTCGGTGCTTGAGCCGTAGAAAATTACATGTTCGAGGCGGTCTTTCAGGCGTTTTTGGCGCATTTCATACACGTTTTTGGGGATGTCGAGGCGGTGCAATTCTTCGCGGTTGCGGGTGTAATAAATGGTTGGGTTTGCCTTTGCCGGAATGTAGTGGATGATGTGTTGCTTGGAAATGGTTTTAAGTCCTTCATACACAGTGTGGTGTGTCATGCCGGTGCGCTCCGCCAAAAGTTCCTCATTGATGTAGATATAGTCGGAAAACAGCCCCGTGTAGGAGCGTAGCACCACTTGCATAAGTTTGTCCAATTCGGTGGAAAGAGCTATTTGGTACAAATCATCGCGATTGACGGTGAACATCAATTTGGAACGTTTCTCGGTTTCCTCCACATATTCGATATAGCCCGCTAAGTCCAAGAGTTTCAGCGCGCTATGGGCTTGTGTCATGTTGTAGTGATACGTTTTGCAGAACTGTTCGAGGACGAAATTGTGACCCGTCCCTGCGCCCTCTCCCATCGCGATTTGGTAGAAATAGGCGAGTTTTTCGTACACTTCTGCGATAAATTCTTTTTCGGGAAATTCATCGGGGAGGCGTTTTTTCAGTTGCGCCTGGTCGCGACCGTTGTAGAGGGCTACGGCGAAGGATTTTTGCTCATCGCGACCGGCTCGTCCCGCCTCCTGAAAATACTCCTCCAGCGAACTGGGCAATTCGTAGTGGATGACCACGCGCACATCGGGCTTGTCGATGCCCATCCCGAAGGCGTTGGTGCAGACAATGACGCGGCAGGTGCCGTTTTTCCACGCATTTTGCTTGCGCGTTTTCTCGTCGGAGTTTAAGCCGGCGTGGAAAAAATCCGCCTCAATGCCTTGCCGTTGCAATTCAGTGGCGATTTCTTTGGTACGTGTCCGACTGCGGACATAGACGATGGCAGTGCCGGGCACGCTGTTAAGTATCTTGATGATTTCAAACAGTTTATCCTCCGTTTGGCGCACCACGTAGGCGATGTTTTTGCGTTCAAAACTCTTTTGAAAGACGTTTTTTTGCTTGAAAAGCAATTTTTCTTGAATATCATCCACCACCTCAGGGGTAGCTGTGGCGGTGAGTGCGAGCACCGGCACATCGGGCAATTTATCCCGCAAATCCGCAATCCGCAAATAGGCAGGGCGAAAATCGTAGCCCCATTGCGAGATGCAGTGCGACTCATCAACAGCCAGCATGCAGACATTCAAATCGCGCAATTTTGCCAGAAACAGTTCCGTGTGGAGGCGTTCGGGCGACACATACAAAAATTTGTAATCGCCAAAAATGCAGTTGTCCAACGCCACCAAAATCTCCGGATGGCTCATCCCCGAATGTACCATCGTCGCCTTGATACCCCGCTGGCGCAGGTTGTCCACCTGGTCTTTCATCAGCGCAATGAGCGGCGTGACGACAATGCAAATGCCCTCCATCGCCATCACAGGCACCTGAAACGTCAGCGATTTGCCGCCACCCGTAGGCATCAATCCAAGCGTGTCGCGCCCGTCATAAATGGATTGAATAATGTCTTCCTGCAACGAGCGAAACTCGCTGTAGCCCCAATATTCTTTTAATATGTCATGAAATTGGCTCATCGGGGCGCAAAGGTAGGCAAAAAAACATTCCGGAAGTGAAATTTTTTAGCCTTTTTTTCAAAAAAAAGCACACCATATCAAAAAAATTACTACCTTTGCCGCCGGAATTATTAGAGATATGTTAAAATCGGGAAGTACTCTGGCAAACTATTATCGCCCGTCGGCTAAAGCCGACGGGGCTGTTGGATTTTACCCCCCCCCCCCCCCCCCACACCCTCCACCCCCCACCCCCCCCCCCCCCTCACACTCCTCCATTACAAACCTGCCCCGCTCGTAAAAAAAATTCCGGAAGGGAAATTTTTTAGCCTTTTTTTCAAAAAAAAACACACCCAAACAAAAAAAATTCTACCTTTGCCGCCGGAATTATTAAAGATATTTTAAAATCGGGAAGTACTCTGGCAAACTATTATCGCCCGTCGGCTAAAGCCGACGGGGGTGTTTGATTTTCCCCCCCCCCCCCCCCCCAACACCCTTATTATCAGCAAGTTATGTGCCATTCGCTCAAGCGAATTATAGCGTTTTGTTGTATTGTGGACTATATCAAGGCATTAGTGTCTTGCTGTGGCTTTGGTGTGTTTAAAACAATGATTATACTAATATTAAATATTTATAAACAGATGAAAAAAGTTTTTATTTTCGCTGCTACGGCAGTGTTCGCAGGCGTCATGATGACGGGCTGCGGTGGTGGTAAACAAGTGGCAAAAAGTGCCGGAAAAGTGGTCGAACAGAACATTTGCGAGAAGATGCAGGAAGAAAAACCTGCTACACGCGCAGTGGGACAAGGCTCGCATTTCAAGGAACAGACTGCCCGAAGTATTGCGGAGGTGCAAGCGCGTGCTCAGTTTGCGCGTGCCATTTCCTCTAAAATCAAATCGGCAACCTCTGAGGAGTCGTTGGGCTACGACCTCTACTCAGGCGATGCCACTACGGGTGCTGCAGTGACCGACCAGGGGTCAAAGCAGAACGATTTGGCACAAAGTATTGCTAATGAGGCAGTCAACAACACGGTGATTATCAAAACCTACAAGGAGTTGATGCCCAACAATCAGTACAATGTGTGGGTGTGCCTGGAATATCAGGCAGGCGTGTCGGCAATCGCAGCAGCAGTAGCCAAAAAGGTGCAGCAGCAAATTTCCGACGAGGACAAACTGAAAATGAACTTCGAGTTCGACCAGTTCCGCAAAAAAGTGGAAGCCGAACTTGAAAAATAAATGGAGTCGTCATTGCGGGCTTGACCCGCAATCCCCTGAGAAGGAGCCGAATGTTGGGCAACATGGTATGTAGCGCAAGGGATTGCGGGTCAAGCCCGCAATGACGGACTTTGGGAAAGGGGCAAGCCCGCAATGACAGTAAAACTAAAAAAAAAAAGTAAATGAAAAAAACAATGATTATCGCTGCTATAGCAGCATTTGCAGGCGTAATGGTTACGAGCTGCGGAAGTACACAAGTGAATCAGCGTGTGTCGGATGAGCAACGGGCGAAAATTGATGCCGGTGCCAATCAGCACCGCCAGAATGTGAACTCTGAAAAGTAGTATTAATTTCTGTCATTGCGGGTTAAGCCCGCAATGGCAGTTTAATTTTTTTGAAAGCATGAAAAAAATATTCTACTTAATGATGGCGTGTGCGTGTGTTTCACCCGTCGGGTTGTTTGCACAAACAACTGCTAATCCCGTGAAATTCTCGAAGGAGTATGCTGCACAGGATGAAATCCGGATGTTTAGCAACTCCAGTTTTCGTCTGGTCTATTATGTGAATACCGGCGAGGTGAATACCTACAAGGATAGAAATGTGACGACACTCAAGGATGTACAAAAAATCGCCCTGAACCCGACCGGCAATTCGGTCGCGTTGCTTCATGGCGGGCATTTGAAGGTGTATTCGTTTGAGGAGGCAAACAAAAAACTGTTTGATGTGGTGCATAAGCCTCAAAACAAAAAACTCAAGAGGCGACCGGTGGCACTTGCGTTTTCGAGCGATGCCACCAAACTGCTTGTCAGCTATTCGGATGGCGAGATTTTGGTTTGCAACACCAAAACCTATCAGCCGGATTTCTCCTTGCAGAACGGGTTGGGCATATCCTCTGCACTTGCGATGAGTGCCAACGGCTATTTTATCGCCGCCATCAAGGACAAGCAAATTGAGATTTGGAACTTTGACAAACAGGAAATTCGCACGAAATGGGAGTTGGAGGAAGAGCCTACGGGCATTGCTTTTTCCAATGACGGGTCGCAACTGGCGGTCACTTTGCCTCATAAGTTGTTGATATACAACACCCGCACATGGGAAGTGGCGCAAACATATTCCTTCGTGGGCAACACCTCTTCGCCCTCGTTCAATCGCGACGACAAACATGTGTCGTTGATACACAATGCCAATGAAATCGTTGTGTTGAACGTTCCCAAGCGCGAAATTATCCAGACGATAACGGAAACGGGGGTCATTGGTGCGTGCAGTTTTTTGAAAAACACGAGCCAATCGTTCATCGTTAGCAATCGGGCACACGTCATTGTTTATTGGAATGCGGAGGATTTGCCGCCCTATTACACCAAAATTGTCAATGCAGACGTGGACAAAAAGATTGGCGAATGGGTGAAAAAGACATCGGACGAATCGGCTGATGCCTACAAGACCCGCGTGAACGATGCGACACGGGCTTCGCAAGTGGCGACTCTCAAAAAAGAAGTGACCACCGCGCTGGCAAGCACCGTTCTCCCCGATAAAAAGCCGAACGACAGCTATCTTTTGGACGATAGCGATGAGTTTGTGTTGGCAAATGCGATTGAGTTGCCGCCGCCGGTAGAGGAAGTGGTGCCGCTCGACATTTTGCAGATAGCCCACGAAGCCGAAGCCAATTTGAAGGCGGCGCGCGACGCGGTGATGGAAGAAAAGAAGCAGGCAAAACTGATTACCGACAAAACGGAAGTGGCGGTGAATACCGAAGTCTTGGCGGATGTGGATGCGGAAGGCAACAAGATATTGAACTATCAGGTCAAATACAACTATATAACTTTTGCCAATGGTGAGGATTATCCGCCCGGCGGTTGCGATGTGTTGAAATCCAATGCGGCGATGTCGCTGATGACGATTGTGAAGCAAACGCTTGAGGGCGCAGACTTTGCCAAGTATTTTGAGGCAGGCAAACGGGTGAAAATTGCCATTATCGGTTCTGCCGACGGGTCGCCCATTCGCGGGAAAATCCCTTACGATGGTCGCTATGGCATTTTTGAGCGCGAGCCTTACTATCAAAATGGTGAACTGAACAGCATGACCGTCACCAAAGCAACCGGCATCACAACCAATCCGCAGCTGGCATACATCCGAACAATCAGCGTAAAAGATTGGATATCAAAGAATGTAACTACGCTTCAGAAGACCCGCAACGATTATCAGTCACATATCGAAGTGGCGGAAGAGAAAGGCGGAGCGTTTCGCAAGGTGGAGGTGCAATTCACTATCATAGATGCTTTTAAGTAGTTTTTAGAGTTTAGAGTTTAGAGTTTAGAGTTTTAAATTATTTATTTATTTTTATTGTATATGAAACGTATTATTAGGTTAGTTGTGTTTTGTGGGGTGTTGCTTGCAGGGGGCAGTGCTTATGCGCAAATCAAGGATTTTGTGGTGAACCCTGCCGGTAGTTCAATTGCTACCATGTATGATGACCATATTGATATTCATTCGTTTGTGGATGGCGATATGTATAAGTTTCAGATTGAGAAGAAGATACAGAGTATACGTCCTGCTTCGCGCCCGCTTACTATTATCTATTCGAGCGATTCTAAGTACCTTATTGTGAGTGGTATAAACAAGGAAATCTATGTTTTTGACACCAAACAGTATGAATTGCAGTTCTCCTTGCATGGACAAAGCGCTGCTACGGAGATGGATATGAGCCCCAAAGAGTATTTTATAGCAGCGGCTACGGGCAATACTGTCGATATTTGGAATGTGGACACCAAAACCATCCAACGGCAATTGTCCTTGGAGGCTGCTGCCAATGGGGTGGCATTTTCAAGCGATGGCTCATTGCTGGCGGTTACTACTCAAAACAATAAGGTAATTATCTACAACACAGTCAATTGGGAGGTCGCTCACACCTACGATGCCGAAGGGTCGGTGGCTGCACCGGCCTTTAATGCAGAGGATAAATATCTGGCACTTGTCATCAACGACAAAACGATAGCAATCCTCGATTTTTGCAAAAAACTGATTGTGCAACAACACACGGAGCAGAAAAAAGTCAACACCTGCAATTTTTATCATAATGTGTCTAACAGCACCACATACGTCGGGTGGGACCGTAATGAATCTATCATTTTTATGATAACAAAGTTGGAACCGTCCTATACCAAAATGGTCAATCAAACCGTAAACCAAGCGATGAACGATTGGCTGAAAAAACGGGAGGACGAATCGCCGGAAGACTATGCAAACCGGGTAAACGATGAAACCATGGGGCGGCAAAGGGAACTTTTCAGGCAAGAGTTTTCCACTGCCATTGCCGGTGCGGTGGTTGCGGATAAAAAGCCGGATGAGATTTACCGGCTCAACGAATGTGACGAATTTGTGCTGTCGGATGGCATTCCTGCGCCGCCGCCGGAAGAAGATAATTTTGTGCCGCTTGCCATTGTGCAAATCGCCAACGAGGCCGAAGACAATTTGAAAGCGGCTGCTGAGGAGGTGATTAAGCGCAATAAGGCGAGCAAATTGATTACCGACAAAACGGAAATTCGGGTCGGGACAGAGGTGATGGCAGATGTGGACGCGGAGGGCAACAAGATATTGAACTATCAGGTCAATTACAAGTACGTGGTGTTTGCCAACGGCGAGGACTATCCCCCCGGTGGCTACAATGTAAAAAAATCCAATGCCGCGATGTCGCTGATGACAATTGTGAAGCAAACGCTTGAAAGTGAGGATTTTGTGAAACATCTTTCAGCCGGGAAGCGCGTAAAAATCGCCATTATCGGTTCCGCCGACGGTGCGCCTATACGCGGAAAAATCCCATACGATGGCAGCTACGGCGCGTTTGAACGCGAACCCTACTACCACAACGGCAAGCTAAACAACATCACAATCACCAAAGCATCCGGCATTACCACCAACCCGCAGTTGGCATACATCCGGACAGCCAGCGTAAGAGACTGGCTATCAGACAATGTGGCCACACTGCAAAAGACCCGCAACGATTATCAGTCGCACATAGAAGTGTCAGAAGAGAAAGGCGGCGAGTTTAGGAAAATTGAGGTGCAGTTCACAATTATTGATGCTTTTAAATAGTTATGAGTTATGAGTGAAGACAATCTGCAGGGATACTGAATTTATATTTTTACGAATGAAATGTTTACATTTTTACGAATGAAATGCTTACAAAATTACGAATGAAATGCTTACATTTTTACGAATACATGTTACAATGCTGTGTGAACTGCATAAATTGGTAACTGGTAACTGGTAACTGGTAATTGGTAACTGGTAACTGGTAACTGGTAACTGGTAATTGAATAAAAAATATATTGAAAAATGAAATGTGTTGTTAGATTTATGATGCTGTGCGGGCTGTTGCTTGTGGCGGGCAATGTCTATGCTGAGAAGAAGACTTTTATTCGCGAATACACCTATCAGGCGAGCAAGTTGGACACTAAGGAGAGTGCGCGGACGATTGCTACGAACGAGATGCGCAATATCTTGTTGCGCGAGATTGGGACGTTTATCAGTGCCGAGCAGCAAGTGACCGTAGAAGGCAATACACAGGACTTTACCGAGCGCACCGAAGCCATCACGGCGGGGGTTGTGGAGATGAAGATACTGGACGAAAAGTGGGACGACAAGCGGGACAAAAAAACCTATTACGTCAAAGCCGAGATGACGGTTGACCCCGATGATGTGAACAAGCGCATCGCTGAGGTGCTCAACGACAAGCAAAAAACGAAGGACTTGGAGGAATCGCGCAAACGCGCACAAGAAGCCGCATTAGAAATAGAAAAGTTGAAAAACGAGATGTCAGCACTGGCGGAGGAACGAGATGCCAACAAAAAAGCATTGGAAGAAGAACGCTTGAAGGCAGCTTACCAAAAGGAGGTGGACAAGCTGTTGGTGGAGGAGTATATCACCAAGGGCAACAATGCGTATGCCAACAAACTTTATGCAACGGCTATCGAATATTATCAAAAAGCTATTGCAATTGACCCCGACAATGCGGCGGTCTATTTCAATATCGGGCTTGCCGAGCATTATCAAAAAAAGTATGCCGAAGCCATCACCTATTACAAAAAAGCCATTGATGTCAAACCCAAATATATGGAGGCGTACAACAATATGGGCAATGCACTCGTGGAGCAGGAAAACTACGCGGAAGCCATTGCTTGCTTTCAAAAAGCCCTCGAAATTGACCCCAACGATGCGGTAACGTACAACAATCTGGGCGTTGCCTACAAGGGACAAAAGGACTACGCAAAAGCCATCAGCAGTTTTGAAAAAACCGTGGACATCTCCCCAAACTATCTGGAAGCCTACTATAACATGGGAAATGTGTATCGCGAACAAAAAAACTACGCCAAAGCCATCGCCAATTACAAAAAAACAGTTGCCGTGGATGCCAATTACGCGAGTGCCTACTACAATATGGGGGTCGTTTACAGTGCGCAAAACGATTATGACCAGGCTCTTAGTGCCTACCAATATGCTGTTGAAATAGACCCGAAACATGTCAATGCCTACTACAACATGGGTGTAATCTATGGCAAACAAGGCAATTACGCGCAAGTCATCAGCTGCCACCAAAAAGTAATCAGCATCGACCCCAATTACGAGGAGGCGTACTACAATCTGGCAAATATCTACCGCGACCAAAAAAAATATACGCAAGCCATCGAATATTACCAAAAAGCCATCGCCATCGACAGCACATTGGCAACGGCACACTACAATCTGGGCATCACCTACCACTACCAAAAGAACTACGCACAAGCCATCAGCAGCTACCAAAGAGCCATAGCCCTCAACCCCAACTACGCAGAAGCCTACAGCAACATGGGCGTGACATACGGCGAACAGGACAACCCAACGCAAGCCCTCGAATGTTACCAAAAAGCCATAGCCATAGACCCCAAAAACAAAAAAGCATACTTCGACATGGGAGTAATCTACGGCAAACAGGAAAATTACACGCAAGCCATAGCCAGCTACCAAAAAGTAATCGACCTCGACCCCAGCTACGCAAGTGCCTACGTCAACATGGGCACAGCCTACTCCAACTCCGGCAACGAGGAGCAATTCTTGAAATGCTACCAAAAAGCCGCACAATTAGGCAGAGAAGATGTGCAGGGCTGGCTGAAGGAGAATGGGTATTCGTGGTGAGAGTTGAGACAGCCCCAAAAGCACTTTGTCATGGCGGGCTTGACCCGCCATCCCCTGAAAAGGCACCAAATATTGAGCTACAGAGCAATGTAAGGCAGGAGATTGCGGGTCAAGCCCGCAATGACGGATTCTTTAGATATTGCTGTCCCGTAGGGTAGGGTGTTCAAACCGTTCTCTATTTTTCCTACGAAGCCAACAGCGTTTTTCTTCTTTTAACTGTCTGATTTTCAGTCAGATTTTCTTCTTGCCATGTATCTAATTCTTTCAGGCAAACATTTTCTAAGGTGCTCTTGAAGTTGATGCTGGACATGCCGGTCTTCGCATCTATTTTTGTTCGAAGTGGCACTATAAAAACCAGCTTGGTAATCCCATTCAATGAATTAGGCGACTTGCGAGCTTTGAAATCGCCAAAAAGTGATTCGATAATATCGGAGGAAACACTCCACACCGTTTTTTCGTCCGTCAACTTGCCTTTTTCCTCGTTGAGATAGTCCATACAGGCTTGGGCTACTGCGGCCACTCTTTGGCATGGACAGAGCAGTAATGGCTCCATTTTCGCAAGGCAGAGCATGATGTTTTCGTGTGATAATCCTTTGTTCTTTAATGTTTTAGATATGCTGTTAATGGCTTCAAAGAGGATGTTTAGCTCGGTGATGATTGAAACGTGCTTAAAGAGAAATTTGAATGTTTTTTTCTCTCCCGCTGTCAGTCGGGGAAATGCGGAGAGCATCTTTTTTGCCCAATCGGTACTCGCGGAAAGATTCATAAAACGGGCAATTGTTCGTTGTTTGGGTGGCAGCAAGTAGCCTACCGGACGCATTATCTCCCGAAATTTTACTTTGCCTATCGCTTTGGTGAAAGCTTGGAAAGCGTCTACTTTTTTATAGACTCGCTCAACGCACAGGGCTAATGTGTGCCCCACATCGCGCAAATGTGTGTATCCTTTATCCTTCACGGCTTTGGCGATGGTGCCGGCATTATCACTGACGAGGTAGACAGGCGGTGCCTTCATCTTTTCTTCCG
>BBRT01000114.1 GCA_001417715.1 Candidatus Symbiothrix dinenymphae | reverse complement strand
CCGAAATTGGCTGTATCTGATACTGCTCAGGATATACCCATGCCACATATTCGCCGCTCTTGGGGTCGACATGAATCGTGATGTCGCTGCCCGAAACGGTTATCCGCGACTCGCCTTGCACGCCTGCCGCGGTGCCTCCGGCATCTGACAGGTCGTCCCAATCGGCATCGCTTGGTTCCGGGTCTTCCGGGTCCGGCAGGTTACCCAAACCGGCATCGCTTGGTTCCGAGTCTTCCGAGTCATCCGGGTCATCCGGGTCATCCCAGATGTCCAGAACCCATACCAAGTTCCTGCCTTCCCAATCATCCTCCTCCGAAATCCAATCATCCTCCTCCGGAATCCACTCATCCCAGTCTTCGCTATCTTCTTCGTCTGTTTCATTCTCCCACTCCTTCGCTTCGCTTACTTCGCCTGTGGCGTGGCTGACAATAAAAGTAGATGCGCCGTCGGCTTCATCTCGCAACTTGTACTGTCCTTTAGCAGCCTTGAGCACCAATGAATCCGCCCCGATATTATTGATACGCAAGCCAAAACCCGAAGGTTGCCCGGCTTCCAGTGCTCCCCCCACAATATGCCCAATCAACTTCACCCGCGTTTGGTCATAGAAATGCACGCCGGAGCGGTCTGTTTGAAAATCAAGATTTTGTCCGGTAATCAGCGACAAGGCTTTGCCGTCTTTGGCAAACCAGTGCCCGGGCTTCTCCACCCTAAATTCATGGACGCCGACAGGCACTTCCAACTCGTAAGTGCCGTTAGCAGCAGTCGTTATCGGCTTCCCGTTCGACAAACACCGGTTGCCGTCTATCGTGAACGTACAACCATCCACAGGGTAATTACCGCCTTCATACATGACCTTACCGGATACCTTGAACGATGATTTATCCTCAAAATCCGCATTGTTATAAATATGGCTGGCGGCATTGAAATAGTACGCTCGTGTGCTTGGCGTAAACAGATGCGCACTTGAGCCTTCGCCCAAACTCGGCGTCAGCGTAAATGAAGTGCCATCGCCCGCGTAGGGTATTGTGTTGAGGATAAAAGAGCCGTTCGCATCGGTGATGGCTCTGTTCGCCAACAATGCCGCATTGGGAGCATCCAAGGTATGGAAATCGCGTTTGGTATTGTCTGCTGCGAGGTAGTGAACGGTGCCGTGATTTTCGTTGAATGTGGTGCCGCTGGCGGTGGCTGAGGCGTCGTAGACCTCATCGTCGCTTGGCTCGTCGAAGCGGTAATAGACTTGCAAGTCGGCTTCTTTGCCGGCTATGAAGCGCCCGTAATCTTGCTTGATTTTGGTCGGCGGCAGGGCTTTTTTCCAGATGCGGACTTCGTCCATGAAGCCGGTGAAACCGGCTACTGAAGCGTTGCTCTTGCCCAGAT
>BBRT01000113.1 GCA_001417715.1 Candidatus Symbiothrix dinenymphae | reverse complement strand
AAATGCTTTGTTCGGCTGAATTTCAGGACGATTTTCCCACCATATATTATATGGTGCAAATTCCTTGTTTACGGCAATCCGTTTTTTTCCAAAATAGTAGAGCAAACTCCTTGCCTGCGAAGCCACAAAAACCTCACCCTCAAAGCCGATGGTGTCGCCTGCCGAAAGTTCATCCGTCAGCCACGCCTCGAGCGAAGGTGTATCGGGCAATCCTGCCTTAAACAGCACTATACCGGTGTTTTGCAGCTGCTCATCCGCCTGCAAAAAGTACCGCGAATCCGTCCACAGCCCCGCCTTGAGGAGTGTTACGACCAGCATCCCCGCCGAACCGGTGAAGCCCGACAACCATTGCAAAGTTTTCCAATGGTCGGGCGTATATTCGCCGCAATGCGGGTCTGTCAGCGGCACTATGACGGCTTGTACAGAGGCTTCCTGCATTGCTTGGCGCAACTTTTCTATGTTTGATTGTTTCATTTTGCAAAGGTAATGATTTTCATGAAAAAATTATCCATAACTAAAAAGTATTCCTTACCTTTGCGCTCAAAATATAAATAAAAAATAATGATAAATATGAAAACATTAAAAAACTTGTCTTTATGCGCCTTATGTGCGTGTGTGAGCTTGTCGGCTACTGCTCAAAGTTATCCTTTCAACGATGCGCAACGCTCTGTAGATGAACGAGTTGCAGACTTGGTTGCCCGATTGACACTTGAAGAAAAAGTGTTGCAGATGCTTAACAATGCTCCGGCTATAGACCGGCTTGGCATCCCGGCTTACAACTGGTGGAACGAATGTCTGCATGGTGTTGCGCGCACCGATTACAAGGTAACCGTTTTCCCACAGGCTATTGGGATGGCTGCGGCTTGGGATGTGCCCCTGTTGGAACAGGTTGCCGTCGCTATCTCCGACGAGGGGAGAGCCATCTATCACGATGCCTCATCCAAAGGCAATCGGACTATTTATCATGGGCTAACCTATTGGACACCAAACCTCAATATTGCTCGCGACCCGCGTTGGGGGCGCGCTCAGGAAACTTACGGTGAAGACCCTTTTTTGACCGCTGCGATGGGCAAATCTTTTGTTCGCGGATTGCAGGGCGATGACCCCAAATACCTGAAAGCAGCCGCCTGTGCCAAGCATTATGCCGTGCATAGCGGACCGGAAAACACGCGGAATTATTTCAACACCGTTGTCAGCCCTTATGACTTGTGGGACACTTACCTCCCCGCCTTTCGCGCGTTGGTGATGGAAGCCAATGTGGCGGGGGTGATGTGCGCCTACAATGGCTATAACGGGCAGCCCTGTTGCGGCAACGACCAACTTATGCTGCAGATTTTACGAAACGAGTGGGGCTTCTCCGGCTATGTGGCTTCGGATTGCGAGGC
>BBRT01000112.1 GCA_001417715.1 Candidatus Symbiothrix dinenymphae | reverse complement strand
ACACCGCGTTTGATTGGGACGCGTTTTTCACTGCGATTGAGGAGGAAGAGTGGGATTGGGAGGAGTATGAGACCGAAGACGGCGATTTTGACTGGGTGCGATTTTTACGGGACGAAGGTGTGGATGTGAATGAAGCGGAATACCGGGCGAAATATATAGATGAAGACGGCGACTTTGACTGGGCAAAATTTGCAGAAGACTATTTGGCTGATGATGAGGAGGATGAGGAGGATGAGGATGAAGACGGTGATGATGACGATGACGATTTGGATTATGAAATGGAGTTGGAAGAATTGGCAGACAACGGTTATGACTTTGGCGGATTGTCACAGGATGAGACCGAGATGACGATAAATGGCAATAGCATCACGATTCATGTCAACCCCATCTCCGGCGAATATATGGCTTGGGTGTATCCCGAAGTGTATCAGATAGGCGACATCGCGTCCGATTTTCATGGTGTTATCTACGACCGGCATGAAATGCTTGACCTGCGCGATGCGCCCGTTGCCGATGCCGGCGAAATGAAAAAAAACACGCTCACGTGGGGCGATTCGGTCATGGTTGCCGAGCAAAAGCAATATGTGGAACAAACGGACACTATCTTCTACCACCGCGAATGGAGCTATAATTGGCATCCGGAACCGGTTTATATGGTGCGGCAGTGGGTGTGGGATGACGAAGAAGAAACGGCGGGCAGTTTTGTTGATTATTTTGGTGAAAAGGAGTATGTTTTGCCCGACACAACGCTCGTGCTGGTCAATTTGGAGTTGCAGCCGTTAGATGCCGGTTATTACACCTTTGACAAACCGGTGTTTTTGCAGGGCAAGACGTATGCTTTTGGTCTGTTTGCGAACGAATATCATGTCAGCATGGATCGGTTTGCCATAGAGGCGGAGCCGGTGGAGGATGCTACTTTTAGCATCACATCCACCATCGCTGAAAATTCTGCTCCGGTTACTGTTGGTATGGATAAAGAACTGAAACTGGGTCTTTATGAGTTCGTTGTCGGTGCTCCGAGCGGCGACGGGGTGTCGCGGTTGTCAACCACGATGACCACCGGCGGACGTTCTTATTATTCGGATAATTTTGGTGCGACAGGGTTGGAAGCCTATGTGCTGGGCGGCTCGTCCACCGGCACCGATTTCCGGACGACAGCGCCTCCGAAGGTGGATTTTGTGCTCCACGACCCTCCCGGCACCAGCAGTTATGCCTATATCAATGCAGGGACGACTCTGGTGCACACCGAGTTTGATTCGTGGACAAAAGGCTCGTTCATATCCTCTAAAAATACCCTCTCGCTCGGCTATTCCACGATGATGGTGCTGGGGGTTGTTGGCACGTCCGCCTCCGCTTATGGAACACTCGGTGGCGGAATAGAGAGTACTTGGACATCGATGGGCAATGGCTCTAC
>BBRT01000111.1 GCA_001417715.1 Candidatus Symbiothrix dinenymphae | reverse complement strand
TACATTTCCAGAACAAAGGTAATGAAATTTGGGGGCGCGACACCCAAAATGGGTGTCGCAAAATCGCTTTTTAGCTGATTATCAGTGTTTTATGGAAATGTTAATTTATGTTATGACGAAGTCAGGAGAAAAACGATAAGGGCTTGGTACTGCTGCACGGCAAACCGGGCACGGGCAAGACTTCCTACATTCGCTATCTGATTTCCAAAACGAAGAAGGACATCATCTTTTTGCCCCCCAACATGGCGGCGGCAATCACCGACCCGGGCTTGATGTCGGTGCTGATAGACCATCCCAACTCTATTTTCGTGATTGAAGATGCGGAAAACATCATCATGGACAGAAACAAAACAGGCGGCTCGTCTGTGTCGGCACTCCTGAATTTGGCTGACGGCTTGCTCTCCGACTGCCTCAACATCCAGATTATTTGTTCGTTCAACACCGACTTGTCGCGGATAGACAATGCCCTGCTACGCAAAGGTCGCCTGATTGCGAAATATGAATTTTTGGAGTTGGCGCAACCGAAGGCGCAGGCACTTTCCGACAAATTAGGCTTCTCGTCCAAGATTGACAAGCCGATGACGCTTACGGCAATTTATAATCAGGACGAGGCTGATTTTCAGCCGATTGCAAGGCGGACGATTGGGTTTCAATCGTGTGCGGCGCAGGAGAGGACATCGGCGTGAAAAACAAATATGAACATTCTAACGCAGAAACGGAAAGATTGTCCTTCATAAGTCATTTTTCAATCAAAGAAAAAACTCTTATGCCAAATTTAACGACATAAGAGTTAAAATACCATTGGTAGTCGGTCAATCTACCGTCAGTCCTACGGAAAAACCGTAGCCGCCAGCGCCCTTTCTGCTCTTAATGGTGATGCAAAGGTACAACTTTTTTTTCAATATGTAACTTTTATATTATTCTCAGAAATTTTTGCTTACCTTTGCGAACTGATAGTCTAAAAAATTTAGATGTATGGTTTACGAAAAAGAGAAAGACATCGTTTTTGAAATTTATCGCGATTCGCGGACAGTATTCAGAATCAACGATATAGCGTTGCTGCTTGGCTATGAAAAAACTTCTGCTTTGCACAAGAAGCTGTTTTACTATGTGCAAACCGGCAAGTTGCTCAATCCGCGCAAAGGTTTTTACGCCAAAGAGGGATATAAACCCGAAGAAATGGCTTGTTTGCTCTACCCGCCAACTTACATTTCGCTTGAATATGTTTTGCAGCGGGCAGGTGTTATCTTTCAGTACGACAGCGCAATAACTAATGTGTCGTACCTCTCGCGCGAAACCGAAATTGACAATCTCACGTTTCGATACCGTCAAATAAAAGGTGAAATTTTGACCAATACGGCAGGTATTATACTGAACAAAAACAATATAAACATTGCCACACCGGAACGTGCTTTTTTGGATATGCTCTATCTAAACAAACATTTTTATTTCGACAATCTGCATATTTTGAACAAAAAAACGGTGGCAAAACTCCTGCCGATTTATGGTTCTCAAACGCTAATAAAAACAGTAACTAATTTATTTTCAATATGTTAGATATAACTAAACACAAATTTTATATGGTGCAAGTGCTGAAAGACATTTACAGTGATGCCGAATTGGCTAATTGCTTGTGTTTCAAAGGCGGAACTGCGCTGATGTTTTTCTACGAATTGCCGCGCTTTTCGGTCGATTTGGACTTCAATTTGCTCACTCCCGACACAAGCGATGCGGTTTATCAGAAAATACGCAAAATTGTGCTCAAATATGGTAAAATTCACGATGAGGCGCAGAAATTTTACGGAAGCATTATTGTCCTTGATTACGGCATTGCAGAACGAAAATTGAAAATTGAGATTTCCAACCGTCCGGGCAACAACGAGTACGATATTTGCAACTTGCTGGGTATCAACATAAAAGTAATGACTTTATCCAATATGTTTTCAAATAAACTTTGTGCCTTGTTGGACAGAAGTAGCGTTATAAACAGGGATATTTTCGACTGTTGGTTTTTTATGAGCCGTCAAACACCAATCAATCAGGAAATTGTCGAACAACGAATGGTTAAATCACTACCGAACTATCTGCAAGAGTGCATTGATGCAATGGAAAATCTGCCAAACAAGAGCCTGTTAGATGGCTTAGGCGAGTTGGTGAACCCCGATATAAAGGCATTTATCAGGAATAAACTCCGCACCGAAACCATCACATTGTTGAAGTTTTACAAAGAATTTTCAATAATCCAAAAGTAAATTTTTTATGAGCTTATGCCGCAGTTTGGCACAAGTGCATCGTACCTTTGCAGCCTGAAACTTAAAAAAACAAATAAATATGAAAGATTTAGCAAAATTGCAAGCGCAAAAATTTGAAGTTACTAATGCTATAAGTTGGTCAGATGTGTATGACAGGGTGGAGGATTTTTTTAATCCGCCTGCTTTATTTATGATGTATTTCAATACCATTCCAAATTGGACTCGGGCAAAGGACATTGATTGTAAGAAAGCCAATGACTGGTTTGTAGAATCGGTAAGACATGAAATCACCAATTTTCATTATATCAAGCGGCAGTGGAAAAAGAATAAAGCCGCCGAATATGACGACTTGTATTATCTGTTGTATGATGATTTGATGGTTTATTTTAACATTGAGGACTCGCAGGTGACATTCTTGTTTCGCAAAACCGATGTGGCGAAAGTGGAGACATTGATACAGGCAATTAAGAAATTTCCGAAGCGCGAACGGGCTACCCGACGCAAGCCCGAAATCAACTTGCTGGTCAATGAAAGGTCCGGTTTGGATACAAAAGAAATGGAAATTAACAAACCCAAATTGGCAATTGAGGACAATTACAACGATGATTTGTTGCCAATCCACGAAACCATCCTCAAACGCTTGTCGAAGAAAAACGATAAGGGATTGGTGCTGCTGCACGGCAAACCGGGCACAGGCAAGACTTCCTACATTCGCTATCTGATTTCCAAAACGAAGAAAGACATCATCTTTTTGCCCCCCAATATGGCGGCGGCAATCACCGACCCGGGCTTGATGTCGGTGCTGATAGACCATCCCAACTCCATTTTCGTGATTGAAGATGCGGAAAACATCATCATGGACAGGAACAAAACCGGCGGCTCATCTGTGTCGGCATTGCTGAATTTGGCTGATGGCTTGCTATCCGACTGCCTCAACATCCAAATTATTTGTTCGTTCAACACCGACCTGTCGCGGATAGACAATGCCCTGCTGCGCAAAGGTCGCCTGATTGCCAAATATGAATTTTTGGAGTTGGCGCAACCGAAGGCGCAAGCTCTTTCCGACAAATTGGGCTTTTTGTCAAAAATTGACAAGCCGATGACACTTACGGCAATTTACAATCAGGATGAGGCTGATTTTCAGCCGATTGCAAGGCGGACGATTGGGTTTCAATCGTGTGCAGTGCAGGAAAGGGCATCGGCGTGAAAAAAAATATGAACATACTTTTTCTATCAGACACGCACGGCAAGCATCACCGTTTGAAAAATCTTCCTCCGGCAGATATGCTCATTCATGCCGGAGATGTTTCCCGCTCGGGTGCCGACTACGAAGTGGACGATTTTATGCAGTGGTTTGGCGGCTTGGATTACAAGCATAAGATTTTCATTGCCGGAAATCATGATTTTTGGCTTGAGGACGAAACCGTTCGGCGCGTTCAACGAATGTTGCCCCAAAATGCCTGTTATCTTTGCGATTCCGGCGTGGAAATTGAGGGCATCAAATTCTGGGGGTCGCCGGTCAGCCCGTGGTTTTTCGGCTGGGCTTTCAATCGCAACAGAGGTGAAGATATTAGGAAACATTGGCAACTAATCGACAAAGATGTGGACGTTTTAATCACTCATACGCCTCCTTTCGGCATATTAGACCGGACGATAAGCGGGGGGCACTCCGGTTGCGAAGATTTATTAAAAGCAGTGAATCAGATAAAGCCTCGCTACCACTTATTCGGACATATTCATGAAGCCTACGGCACGGTTCAATCGGGTGAAACAACGTTTGTGAATGGCTCTGTGCTGGATGACCTGGATGTGATGCGCAATGAGCCGGTAGTTTTTAAATACTTAAAAAAATAAAAAATATGAAAAATTTCGCAGCAATTGATTTTGAAACCGCCAACTATTCGCGGTCAAGTGTGTGCAGCATTGGCGTAGTGATTGTTCGTAACGGACAAATCGTGGACCGGATTTACCACCTCGTTCGCCCCACGCCCAATTATTATTTGCATCGGTTCACGACCGAAATTCACGGGATAGGTTTTGCCGACACCGCGCACGCCGAAGCATTTCCCGATGTGTGGGCACAGATTGCCCCAAAGATTGCCGACCTGCCGCTGGTGGCGCACAACAGCCCGTTTGACGAGGGCTGTCTGCGAGCCGTGCACGCCGTCTATGGCATGGAATATCCCAACTACACGTTCCATTGCACCTGCCGTGCCTCGCGACAAATTCACAAGGATTTGCTGCCCAATCATCAGTTGCACACCGTTGCAGCACATTGTGGCTTCGATTTGACGCATCATCACCATGCTTTGGCGGATGCTGAGGCTTGCGCGGTGATTGCACTGAAATTGTGGCAGTCGGAGGGGGAAAAGCCGCCGCCGCGCAGATTAGTTGAGAAAGTTTTCAACTTGTGCCGCAGTTTGGCACAAGTTTATCGTACCTTTGCAGAAAAATTTAAAAACATAAAAATATGAACAACGCACGATACAAAGTTTTTGCCTACGGCAAATGGGGATTGGTGGACAGAAATGGCGACCAAGTTGTTCCTTGTCTATACGATAAGATAACCTTTTTTGAAGACAATCGGTTTTTTGTTGTAAACGGCGATAAACAGGGCTGGATTGACCCTAACGGGAATGAAATATCCCCTCCGGAGTGTGATGATGCCTCCAAGAAATTTTCGGAGGGTCTTGCCGAAGTGGAATTAAACGGCAAATGGGGCTACATCAATCAGGCGGGTGAGGTTGTTGTTCCGATAAAATACGACATCGCCCAGTCATTTTCGGAAGGATTGGCTTATGTTGTTTGCACAGGAACGGACGGAACAATCACTCGCGCCGGTTATATTGACAGAAACGATAATTTGGTGATTCCTTATTTTCACACAGATGTGGATGACCCTGATTGGCGCGATATTGAATTTCCGCAGTATTTTCAATGTGGACTGGCAAGTTATCGGGAGAATGGTCGGTATGGATTTATGAATAAAAAAGGCGAAAAAATCATCCCTGCCGAATACGATTTGACAGTTGCTTTTGAGGACGACATCGCTGTTGTCTTCAAAAACGGCAAAGCGGGCGTTATAGATAAACAAAATAAAGTTGTGATTCCATTTGGATACGACAGTATCCGTCCGAACGATGATTTTTTCATGATTCGATTGAATAAAAAATACGGCTATATTGACCGTAACAACAATCTGATTATACCGCCCATCTATGACCAATGCTCGCCGTTTTGAAAATGGCTTGGCATGGGTGAAAAGACAATAAATGGGAAACAGTAATAAAACAATGAAAATGAATACAAAAGAAAAAACGCAACAACTTATTGAACTAATGAAAAAGGATTGTAAAGAGAGTGACGATGAACTGCGGGTAGTTTTGGGGACTTCTTCTGTGGACGAACTGGAAAAAATGGCAATGTTTTTGGATTGTGCGGCATGCTCAGAAAAACACGCACCCGAATACAAGTTGTTGGAATTGATACTCTCACATCGAAAATGGAAATTGGATGCCGAATTTGTGTACACGCCAACTGCTATTGACAAGATAAGTCAGATTAATGAGCGGATTATGAATTGTTTGGAAAAACTATCTCAAGAAACGCAACAAGAACTTGCGATTCTGAAAGCGAGAAAAGCAAATGACGATGCTTTTCTGCACGATTACGACATGGAGTATAAGGTGACACCCTACATTTTCCCAAAAGATGCCGAATTGGGGTATCTATATGATGCTTATGATGGCGTAGATGAGATTTTGACTAAAGGTATGGTATCCTTTGACGGAAAAACTGACGATGAATGGCATCCGTTTGTATCGGATTGGGATGAATGGAGCTGGAGGCTGAACATGCCAAGTCAAGTTGAATTAGCTGACTTCAGTATTAGTTACAGCATGTATGCTTTGTGGGCTTATTCGTTTTTTAGCCTTTCAGACATCATCCGCATTAATTATCTTCGGGGCGAAATAAAAACGATTCATCGGCACGTTGTAGAAGTATAAATTAAAAAAAAAAAAATATGAATACAAAAGAAAAAGTGCAGCAACTCATTGAACTAATGGGAACGGATTGGGAGAAAAAATATTGCACAGAACTTCATGATGTTTTGTGGGGCTATTCCGCAAAAGAACTGGAAGAAACAGCCATGGTTTTGGAGCGGGCATATTCAAAAGAAAACACGCCTGAACATGAATTGTTGAAGTTGATGCTTCAATGCAGAAAACAAAAGTTAAACGCAGAATTTGTGTTTACGCCGGAGAATACTACAAAAATCCTCCGCCTCAATGAGCAACTCATGGATTGTCTGGAAAAGTTACGTCAAGAAGCCGAGCAAGAAACCGTGTATTTGAATCAGAAAAAAGCAGGCAACAATGCTTTTCTTCACGATTATGAGATAGACTGCAATATTCATCCCTTCATTTATGTCAAAGATGAAGAAACGGGAGAGATGCAAGAAGCGACTGAAGGAATAGACGGTCTGCTGCATCTTATGTGGAACGAATACATGTTGCAGTTTCATGCAGCCAACGATGATTTGCGAGAGCATAGTCTATATTTTAACAAAGAACTGAATTGGAATGAATGTGATATGCCCGGCAACGGCGAATTAGCCGATTTTTACATCGGCTACGGCATACACGAATTGGTCGACCATTCGCTTTTCAGCCTTTCAGACATCGTCCGCATCAATTTTCTTTGGGGCGAAGTAACAACAAGGCAGCAGCATTTTGTAGAATTATTCTAATGTTTTGCGCATAAATGATTATAGAAATGGGAAAAAGTAAGAAAAAATATCCGTATTGTTGGGAAGGAGGTTCTGCAAAACAGAAGAAACAGATACACAATCGTATGTTCAGGCGAGTTTCTAAACAGCGCATTGAGCAAGAGAAAGACCCATTCTTTGTCAAGCAGAATGTTAGATTGAATGCGGGTAAATGGGGTGGGTTGCATTCGCCTTGGGCTACACTTTCTGATTTTAGAAAATAATTATTTGCATCTTTGCACAATTATAATGAACGATGAATGAATCATCAAAATACGAGAGAATGTGCGTTGAACGCAACGGGGAAGCGGAAACCCGAAAGTTGAAGCATAATCAAAAACTATTTTATCATGGCAAAAAAAGTATGTAAATGGTGTGGTGATGAGTATGAATCATCAAAATCCGGAGCTACATTGTCACTGTCCTACTGTGGCAAAAAATGTGAAACAGACGCTAAGAAAAAGTAATTAGCCTGTGAACTGAACGACAAGCCTGCTCTTGGAGAGCAAGGGCGGGCTTGTTTAATTAAAATAATTATTGTACCTTTGCGCGGTAAAAAACGATAAATAAATTAAAATTATATGAATATGAAGAATCCTTTTGGCAAAAATGGCTTTACTGTCGGTATTGTGATGTTTGTCGGCGTAGTAACATTTGTCGGCATTGCAATCGTTACAAATCTATTCAGTAGTGGCGACTTACCTGTACGAATATCAGGAGCACTGCTCGAAGCAGTAATAACGGCTTTGATGACCTACTTTTTATTGACAGGTCAGACTTCGCAAGAAGAGAAAAAAGAGAAGAATGGAAAAATTTTTGAGAAAAAACAAGAAGTTTACCACAATTTTTTGGGAAAATTGCAAGGAATCATTCAGGACGGAGAAATAAAAATTGGTGTCCAAAGTGCTGATGGTAAAATTGACAGAACTATAGACGAACTGAAAGATTTGATTTTTCAATTGGGTTATTTGCAAATGCACACTTTGGAAGGAACAATTAACGATATTTTAGAGCAATTGGCAGAAATGATTCGATGTATGAATGTTTATAACAAAGAAAAGGACAAGCAAAAAGCCTTACCGACTTTTTATTTTAATTTGTCACAGGCTCTTTTCAAAATTGTTTCTGTTTTGAAAAAAGATTTGTACGGAGAAGACAGTGACCCGATTGCAACAGATAAGATGGATGAGATTTTCAAAAAATGTGGTTTATCTGTAGAAACAACGGATTTTGACAAATATGATTTGCAACAATATTTTTGGGATGAGCTTCGTAAGCAGTTAATAAGCAAAGGGTATCCAATAGAGAATCCGGAAGAGGATTTTGCGCTCAAGATAAAAAATTATTACGATGGTGGAAAAGGTAGTGATAGATTTTATGGGCTAACTTTTGAAGTTAAATCTGTATGTTTTAAAATTGAAATTGATAGAGAGTTTTATTATGGATTTCGCCGCGCAAAAGAAAAAGAGGAAAACAAAGAAATTAGTGAGTGTTTGAACGAAATAGGAGGTTTTGGACACTGTACTAAATGGTGGTTTGGTAGAAAACTTCCGAGTCCGGAGTACTGCCTTAATTTTGAAAGTCTCAATTCTGAAGGTTTTAACAAGCTTAAAGACCCTCGTCAACGAGAAAGATTTATCGAAGGACTTGCTGAAGAAATTGATACGTGTATCAAAAAGTTTCAGAAAATTGCAGAAAGAAATAATTTATAAAAATGATAAATGGAGGTGCCGATAGCCATGAAGTGGAGGCAATATCTAAATTAAAAAACAATGAAATTAGAAGGTAAGAGTTTTGAAGAAAAACTCAACAGTTGGTTAACAGAGGTATGTGACCAATGTCATGAATTTGCAAAGCAAATTGACGTGGATTTTTATGTGTTTCAAACACCTCTCCCCGCAAATTACAATCCCGATATTTTAATAATCGGCATCAATCCGGGTGGGTTCAAATCTTATTCACAAGCATTAGAGGAGAAAGCAAAAGATTTGCAGCGAGACTATAAAAAAAGAACTATAGATTCTTTGTATTATGATGTGAATACTCTTACCCAAACGGGGACAGGGAAATATGCCCTGAGAGATCGCCTTAAACTTATATTTAATTCTAAAAAATCATTTTCAGCTTTAGAGAAAGCAACCATAATGAATATGGTATACTTCAATACGCGCCAAGAACGTGATTTGTATAAATTTCCCAAAGAGATTATTGAATATTGTCAGAATAAAACAAACGAATTCATTGAAATTCTGCATCCCCAAAACATTCTTTTTTTTACGAGCGACTATAGAAAATTGAGTAAAATGAATGTCAAAGGTATAACTGCATTGGGATATGGCGTAAAAACCGGCACTTTAAATGGTAAAAAAATTATTGCAATTCCGCATCCAAGTTCAGGACGGACAGCTAAATATTATTCTGATGGCAAAGACAAAGAAATTACAAAAATATTAGAAAAAGAATTTTTGTGGGGGTAACATGGAACAAGTATGTATGCACCAAAATCACATTTAACGCTGTAACCATACAATGGTCTTATGGTGCTATCTGTGATTTTTTCCTCAAAGCAAGTAGAGATGAGATTTGCGAAAAAATGCAGCCCTGCAAGTGTTAGATTGCGAGGATAACGGGCTTGTCAACCTGCTGATTGGACATTGCTCAAATCTGAAAGAGATGCATTGCATAGAGGGAAACAAACTCAAAGAGCCAACAAAACGCTGGGTTGAGCGACTGATAGCAGCACAAAACACAAATTTGTGCAAGTGTTGAAAGACATTTACAGTGAAATAATCCAAAAGTATTTTTTTTCAACTTATGCCGCAGTTTTGCACAAGTTAATCGTACCTTTGCAGAAAATTTAATTTATACATTATGCAAAAAGTAATAGCAACAGAGAATCTCCCAATCAAAATGTGGTTGGACGAGCCGGAGCAGGGCTCTTTGGAACAGGCGCGCCATTTGGCTAATTTGCCGTTTGCCGTGAGCCATATCTGCTTGATGCCCGATACGCATCAAGGCTATGGGATGCCGATTGGTGGGGTGCTGGCAGCCGACAACGTGATTATACCCAATGCTGTGGGGGTGGACATTGGCTGTGGTATGTGTGCCCTCAAAACCAATATCCGCGTGGAAACACTGCAACGTGAACATTTGACTGCGATTATGCGCGGCATTCGCGGAGTGGTTCCGCTCGGTTTTGACCACCATAAAGAACGGCAGGACGAAAGCCTTATGCCACAGAACTTTAACATAGACGAATTGCTGATTGTGAAGCGGCAATATGGGTCGGCTCTCAAGCAGATTGGCACGCTCGGCGGCGGCAATCATTTCATTGAATTGCAACGCTGCAACGACGGTTATTTGTGGCTGATGATTCACTCCGGCAGTCGCAATTTGGGCTTGCAGGTGGCTGAACATTACAATAAGGTGGCAAAAAAACTGAACGCAATGTATTTTTCGACCATCGACCCGAAAGCCGATTTGGCGTTTCTGCCATTTGTGACCGACGAGGCGCACGCCTATTACAAGGAGATGCAGTATTGCACCGCGTTTGCGCTTGCCAACCGCAAACTGATGATGGAGCGCATACAAAACGTGGTTTCAGCCGTTCTGTCGGGCGTAGAATATGAACCAATCATCAATATTGCACACAATTATGCCGCGTGGGAAAAGCATTTCGACCGTAAAGTAATTGTGCATCGCAAGGGAGCAACCTCCGCCCAACTCGGCGAAATCGGCATCATACCCGGCTCGCAAGGCACAAAATCCTACATCGTGGAGGGTTTGGGCAACCCCGACAGTTTTATGAGTTGCTCGCACGGCGCAGGTCGCCTGATGAGCCGCTCAGCCGCCATTCGCAAGTTGGATTTGGAAGCCGAAATGCGCAAATTAGACGAGCAAGGCATCATCCACTCTATCCGAGGCAAATCCGACCTCGAAGAAGCCGCGTCTGCCTACAAAGACATCGAGCAAGTGATGGCGTTTCAGGCAGATTTAGTGCAGATTAAAGTGGAGTTGAGCCCGCTGGCTGTGGTGAAAGGGTGATTTTTATGCGTATCTTTGCAAAAAAAATTAAAACAATATAATTATGGCAAAAGACCTCTACAATCGCTACGTTTGGCTGGTGGATACTATCTACCGCGCGGGGAAAATTACGCTTGCAGACATCAACCGGAAGTGGGTGCGCAACGACATGAGCGGCGGCGAGGAGATGCCTCTGCGCACGTTTCACAACCACCGGCAGGCGATTGAGGAGCTGTTCGACATCAATATCGACTGCGACCGGCGCAACAACTATGTCTATTTCATTGCCAATCAGGACGATATGGAGAAAGGCGGCGTGCGCTCGTGGCTGCTCAACACGTTTGCCGTGAACAACCTCATCAACGAAAGCCACAAGTTGAAACGGCGCATCCTGTTTGAGGAAATCCCGTCGGGACAGCGGTTTCTCACGCCGATTATTGAGGCGATGCGCGACGGTTTGACGATTGAAATCACCCATCAGAGTTTTTGGCGCGACGAGGCTTACACCTTTGAAATCGACCCCTATTGTGTTAAAATTTTCAAGCAACGCTGGTATGTGCTGGCTTACAACGCCTATTACGATGCTCTGCGCATTTACGGCTTAGACCGCATCCAAAACCTGCGCACGACCGACACTCAGTTTGAAATCCCCAAAGATTTTGACCCCGAAAGTTATTTTGCGCAAAGTTTTGGCATCATCGTGGACGAAAATATCCCGCCCTGCACGGTGCGCATCAAGGCTTTTGGCACGAAGAGCAAGTATTTTCGCGCCCTCCCCCTGCACCATTCGCAGGAAGAGGAGGGCACTTTTGACGATTACGCCATTTTTCGCTATTTCCTCAGCCCCACCTACGACTTCAAGCAGGAACTTTTGTCGCACGGTGCAGAAATTGAGGTGCTCTCGCCGCCGGATTTTCGCAATGAAATGGCAAAACAGGGTAAGGCAATGACGAAATTATACAAATAGATTTGCAAAAATGATTTCAGTGATTTGTATGATTATTTTGAATCATACAAATCAATGAAATCATCATCATACCTAATTGTAGAGACGTGGCGCGCCACGTCTGTACAGACAAAAAAGTCATCAATACCCAAACAGTTCGTCCAGCGACAATTCCTTCACAGTCGCAATCTTATTCAGATATTTGAAATCAATCTTGTCGCGCTTTCCGATGAGCAGGACGGAATATTGCGCCGGTTTCACGTGTTGGTCGAAATAGGTTTGCACGTCGCTTAGGGTCATCGCTTGGATGCCTTCGAAGACCGGTTTGCGGTGGTCGTAGTCGATGCCTAAATCCTTTAACCACAGGTAGTTCCAGAAAACGCTTGATTTCGTCCATCGTTCCGAGCGCATATTGTTTAATGCCGTTTCTTTGCTTATTTCAAAGGCTTTTTCCGAACTTGGCATATTGACCAAAAGTTCGCGGAAGGCATCCATCGCGTTCGCCATCTTGTCGGCTTGCGTGCCCACATACGCCTGCACGTAGTTGGAAAAGCCTTTTCTGGCGGGGTTGGACACGTAGGCATACGCCGAATAAGCCAACGCGCGGGCTTCGCGGATTTCCTGAAAGACGATGGAGTTCATGCCGCCGCCGTAATAGGTGTTAAACATCATTTCGGCGGGCATCAGTGCCGGGTCAAACGGTTTGTCTTTGGCTAAGAAGAAAATCTCTGCCTGCACCATATCGTAGTCGGCAAAATAGACAACCGGCTTGTCCATAGGCAGTTCGGGATATTCCACGCGGGCGGGAACGTCCTGCAACACATCCGGCGTTTTAAATTTCTTGACCAGCGAAAGCACTTTGCCCTGCGTGTCGGGACCGTAATAGGCAAATCCGTGCTTGTAGGAGGCAAAACGTTTGACGATGTCCACCAATTCCTGCGGGTCTATCGCGCGTAATTCCTGCTCCGTCAGGATGTCCGTAAACGCCGATTTGGCACCGAATTTAGCATAATTCACCAAACCTCCCCGCAAAATTTGCCCTTTGTTCAGCTTGGCATTGGCACGCTCTTTGAGGATGTCGTTGACCAGATTATCATAAGCCTCCTTGTTCACAACCGCGTCCTGCATCATTTCTTCCATCAACGCCAGCGAGCGCGGCATCGTTTCGTCCAGACCGGAGAGGTTGACATACGAGCGACCCGCCGAAGAATGGGTGTTGAACGACATCGCCAATTTGTACATCTCCATTTTCAACGCTTCGGGCGTGTATTTGGACGTACCCAAATAGGGCAAATAGCGGAACGCCAATGCCAATTTTTTGTCGGTGATGTTGGAAATTTCCACAAACTGGTTGAGCGAATACACCTTATTGGACACGTTTTTGGTGTAATAAAAATCGATGCCGTCTTTGACCGACTCCTTTTTGATGGCTTCCTTGAAGTCCACAAATACCGGTTCGATGGGTTCGGTTTCGATTGCCAACAGGTCTTTGGCAAAGGACGATTCGTTGTCGCGATTGACCAGCACGGCGGTGATACTTGGCTTTTCCACCACCACTTTTTCCTTGTTCTCACCCGTTCGTTTATAGACAGTTACATAGTTTTCGGCGAAGAATGTGTTGGCGAAATCCACTACTTGCGCCTTGGTTATTTTTGCCATTTCGTCGATTTTCGACACATAGTCTTTCCACGAAACCTGAGTGATGAACGCATCCAAAAAATTGTAGCACGCCTGACGACTGTCGGTGATTTTGACCACGCTCAATTTTTTGTTGTTGATAATCGCCTGCAATAGTTCCTCGTCAAAATCGCCTGCCTTCAGTTTTTGAATTTCGTCCTGAATCAGCCCGCTGATTTCTTCCAGCGACTGACCTTCGCGCGGCGTACCCATAAAGACGAAAATCCCGTAATCGGTCAGCGATTCGGCTCCGGCATTCAGCCCCAGCACTTTTTGCTTTTGCAACAAATCGAGGTCAATCAAGCCCGCTTTTCCATTGTTAAAAATATCGCCAATCAGGTCTAAATACAAGGCATCCTTCGACTTAGCATCGCCAAAGCGGTAAGCCACAATCACCCGCTCCTGGTCGGGCGTGGCAATCTCAAAAGTCTTTGCCGCAGTAACAGGCTCTTCTTTAATCGGCTCACTGTGAAGCACTTCGCCACTCGCCTGCATCTGACCAAAATAGGTATCCACAATTTTAATCGTCTTTTCAAAATCCAAATCGCCGGTCATCAGCACCGCCATATTGTCCGGCACATAATATTTTTTCTGAAAAGCCATCACGCTGTACATCGAAGGCGATTTCAGGTGTTCCGGCAAGCCAATAACACTCGTTTGATAGGGGTGTTTTTCAAACAGACCGGCAAAAACTTTGTTCCACATCAGCGAATAGCCATTGTCCTGACTGCGATTATATTCCTCGTAAACGGTTTCCAATTCCGTATGAAACAGCCGCAGCTGCATATTGAGAAAGCGGTCGTATTCCAACTTGATGAACGGCTCTAACTTGTTGGCAGGTATCTCATTAACATAAGCCGTGAGGTCGTAACTCGTGAAAGCATTCGTCCCCGAAGCCCCGATGGCACCCGCCAATTTGTCGTATTCGTTGGAAATCGCATACTTGGAAGCCTCGTAGGAAGCGGCATCAATCTGCTTGTAGATTGCCTTCCGCGCCTGCGGATTACCCGCCTTTTTGTGCGCCTCAAACAGGTTGAAAATGCTGTCCAACAGCAGTTTCTCCTTCGTCCAATCGGACGTACCAAAACTGTCCGTGCCCTTAAACATCATGTGTTCAAGGTAGTGCGCCAAACCGGTATTGTCGCGCGGCTCATCTTTCGACCCCGCCCGCACAGCGATAACCGTCTGAATACGAGGCTCATCCGTGTTTTTCGAAAGATACACCTTCAGCCCATTTTTCAAAGTGTAAACGCGCGCCTTGTAAGGGTCGTTCGTCACTTCCTCGTAGGCATACCCTCCCCCGTCCGTCTTGGACACGGTCTCGTAGCCTTTCCCGCCGCACGCCACCAACAAAAGTGCCGCGCTGAATAACAACATTGTCTTTTTCATTTGAAAATCATTTTTTTAGTTTGGGGGCAAAGATACGAAAAAGTTATGAGTTATGAGTTTTTTATTTTGAAAGTCGCATTTTCAAAATAATTATTTGTAACTTTGCGGCGTTATTTCAGAAAAAATAAACGAGATAGTATGCTTGAATTGAAAAATATACATAAATATAATGAAAGTAACGACACTAAACGTAATTTTACTCTTTCTTTTCGGACAACTTTGTTACGGACAGAAAACTAACGGACAAACGAAAATGGAACAATCAGACAGATACAAACAGGGTTGGGAAAAACTCAAAGAAATTGACGGTGAAGCCGGCGAAAAAGTCATCAACGGATTAAAAGACATTTCCCCGGACTTAGGGAAATTTATTATTGAATATTCGTTTGGCGACATTTACACACGGGACGGACTTGACCTGAAATCCAAAGAAATTGCCGTAGTTGCTGCATTGACCGCAATGGGAACTGCCCAACCACAACTGAAAGTGCATATTAACGGAGCGTTGAACACAGGAAGCAGTATTAGCGAAGTCAAAGAAGTGATTTTACAAATGGCAGTTTACTCAGGTTTCCCAAGTTGTATTAACGGAATGAACGCGTTAAAAGAGGTTCTGAAAGAAAGGCAAGAACACGGAATTAACGACAACATCGGCAAAACTGCAACTGACACAAGTCAAGCCGACAGACTGAAATTAGGCGAGCAGGAATTATCAAAGCTGGATAGTTTGCAGGAGGACAGACTAAGGAACGCTTACGATGAGTTTTCGCCTGAATTAGTAAAACTGATGCTTGAATTTGGTTACGCTGACATTTTTTCACGGGACAACCTGGATGTAAAACACCGACAAATAGCCACCATTGCGGCTTTGACGGCTTTGGGCAATGCACAACCGCAACTCAAATTTCATATCAGCGCAGGACTGAACATTGGTTTGACAGTTGAGAACATAAGAGAAATTATGCTGCTGATGACTGTTTACGCAGGTTTTCCGTCAGCAATTAACGGGACGAATATCCTGAAAGAAGTGGTAAATGAACGGACGAAAAAATAAGAAAAACTGAACTGTAGCACAAAATCGCATTCGACTTTGAATCAAAACTTTGGAATATTTATCGAAAAGAAAGCGAAATCTTCAAAAAAATATTTTTGAAATAAATCACTTTGAGCCGAAAAATAGTTGTATTCGGCTCAAAAAAGTCGTATCTTTGCACCGATAAATTTAATTAAACGGCTCAAATATGTATAATTGGCAATTTGAAAAATGGGCAAAATTTGTTTATAATGAAGATATTATAAGCAATAATGCGTTGAAATTCGCAGAACTTTCGGGCGAAATATTTGGCGTGTTTAAGACCTTTAATTCTGCAAAACAGCAAAACGAAATCCTCGACATTATGATTTCGGAGGCAATAAAAACGTCGGCAATAGAAGGCGAAATGCTGTCGAGAGATGATGTTCGCTCGTCATTTCTGAAAAAACTTGGGCTGACAACAACCATAAAAAACATTAAGGACAGGCGAGCCGAAAATGTTGCCCTGCTGATGTTGGATGTTCGCAACAATTTTCAAACAAAACTGTCCGAAAAACTAATCAAGCAGTGGCACGGAATGTTGTTTTCAAACTCAAAGTACATAAATGCAGGTGTTTATCGAAGCAGCGAAGAGCCGATGCAAATTATTTCGGGCGCAATGGGCAAGGAAAAAGTGCATTTTGAAGCGCCGCCCTCAAAACAGGTTCCGCAAGAGATGAAAAATTTTGTTCAGTGGTATAACTCATTCAAAACCAAAGAGAACATACAAAAAATTATTGCTAAAACGGCAATTACACACTTGTATTTTGAGAGTATTCACCCGTTTGAAGACGGTAACGGACGTGTTGGCAGAGCACTGATAGAAAAATGTTTGTCAGAATCTCTTGGACGACAGATAATTATGTCTATTTCGCAGATTATCGAAAAAGACAAAAATCGGTATTACGATGAACTCAAAAAAGTACAGTCAACACTCGAAATCGACAGCTGGCTACTCTATTTTTCAGAATTACTGATTGAGGCACAGCAAAATGCAATAGATATTTTGGAGTTTTCGGTAAAAAAAACACATTTTTTCGACAAATTTAACCCGCAACTCAACGAGCGGCAGACAAAAGTAATCAACAAAATGCTTGATGCGGGTAAAGACGGCTTTGAAGGCGGAATGACAGCGAAAAAATACATTTCAATCGCCAAAACCACCAAAGCAACCGCCACCCGCGACTTACAGGAACTTGCAGAACTCAACATTTTAACCCAAAACCTTGCAGGACGAAGTACAAACTATCTACTAAATATATGAATATCAACCACCTCATGCAGACAACTGCGCAGTGGGCATTGAAAAGAAAACAATTATTGGATTGAATCCCGGCAACAAATAAATTTTCAGATACAATATGGGTATAACTCAAAACTATTTTGTACCTTTGCACCCGTTTATGCTAAGTTGCATTATGGTAAACTTAAAGGGATATAAATCAATGGTTTTGGTTGTCTGGCTACTACTCGCTGTTGGCTCAGCAGTGGCTCAGCGTGCCCGCCCTGTACTCCATAATACGGCACCTACAATAGCGGTGAGCAGCAATTTGCTATATGATGCCACTTCAAGCGTGGATGTGGCGGTGGAATACAATCTGAAACATCTCAACCCGCTTTGGAAGCACACTACGTTGAAACTGCCTGTCACATACAATGCTTGGGGGCTTTGGGGCAACGATAAATTTCGATTTTTGATGGTTCAGCCCGAATTTCGCAAGTGGGTGGGCGAGCCTTATGAAGGTCATTTCTTTGGTGCTCACCTCATTTATGCGCGCACAAATATCTGCGGACGGGGTGTTAGCACTCGTTATGAGGGCGATACGTTTGGTCTGGGGGTGTCTTACGGCTATGATTTTTACCTTGCCCCGCATTGGAATTTGGAAGCGAATATTGGGATAGGGTATGCCTACAGCAATTACAGTCAGTATGGATGTCGCGACTGTGGCGACAAAATAGGTAGCGACCACAACAACTATTTGGGACCTACGCAAGCAGGACTTTCTTTAATTTACATCATAAAATAGGAGGACAGGATGCACAAAACACGCTCACATACACATATAGCAATCACGGCAATTCTGCTCTTTTTCCTGTTTGCGGCGGATGCTCAAAGCCAATGGCAGGCGCAAAGCAGTCAAACGGCAACGTCAATGGAGGTGCCAAACCATGCCATAACATTGACAAAAAACACTTTGCAGGTGGATTTACAAATAAAACCGCACAAAATAGCATTACCGTCCGATAATCAGTTGGTTTTCACTCCCGCTTTGCGTTCCAAAGACGGAACAAAGGAAAGGCGAATGCGGCCTCTAATCATCAATGGAAGCCGACGCAACAACCTGTATCTGCGTTCGCTTAATTTTAACGGCATCCAAACAGATGAGTTGGCCAGTGAGGTGGTGATATCCACACAAAAAGAAGTAGAAGAAGTTACCATTTACAGCGATGAAATCCCCTACGAATCATGGATGAATAACGCCGATTTATATCTTATCAAGGATATGAGTGCCTGCTGCGGCGAAGAATATGGTCATGAAGAATTGTTGATACTGCCAAAAACTAAGCCTGAGCCGACTCCGGCAGAGGCTCCGTCACCGGCTCCGGCACCATCACCATCACAGGCTCCGTCACCGCCTGCACCTGCACCCACACCTGCGCCCACTCGTCCGAAAACCGATGATGGTCTCAGATATATTACAGTTGATGGCGCAGCATACGTGTATTTTAACTCGGGCAGCGCGGAAATCATGCCAAATCTATCAAACAATGCAGCCGAATTGGCAAAAATAGCTCAAAATCTACAACAGGTGCGGGAAGTTCCGGGAGCGGTGCTTGTGGGGATGAATATTAAAGCCTTTGCCTCTCCGGTGGGCGACACGAAAGACAACTTGGAGTTGTCGGAACGACGGGCGGCAGAGTTGATGGCTTATGTGACAGAAAAATATCAATTTCCGGCGAACATGCGCATTGTGGCTAACGGCTTGGGCGAAGATTGGACGAAGTTTGAGGCACTCGTCAAAGCCGACAGCCATGTGCCAAACAAACAAAAAGTGCTCGAAATTATCAAGCTACCTTCTGTTTCCGAACGCAAAAAGAGGTTGAAAGAATTGGATGGAGGCAAGTCAAATCAATATTTTGTGGATGTGGTGTATCCGAAAATCAGGCGTTTGGAATACAAAATTCAATACACGATACCGACAACAAACAGTGCAAATACGAAAAAATGAAATACATTAAACATATCATATTCCTTTCCATTGTCGCTGTGCTGGCACTGTTGCCCACAGGGTGCATCAATGGCGAGCTGGATGGATGCCCGCCGGGCAGTTTCATTGCCAGTTTGAATATCCGGTTGGTGTATAGCGACACATTGGACGCCGCTTCTGCGGAAGATGTTAGAAGGAATGCAACCCTGTTCATTTTTGACACCACCGGCATTTTCGTTAATTCATACAGTATAAATCCGGTGGATACAATGGTGCAAACGCTGTCCGATGTGAACTTGAAGCCCAATAATATCTATAATTTTGTGGTTTGGCACAATATTGATGTAGATGATGCCACCTACCCCTATAAATATATGGTGGATTCGACCGCTAAGACGCAGGCAGGGAACCGCTTTTATCTGCCCGACAGCGAAATTGATGCGACACGTCCTTTTTTACCCTACTTTTATGGCAAAAACACGAACTATGAATTTACGACAGATTTATCGAGAGTGGTGCAAATTCCTGTTTACCGGCAGACTAATGAAATCAATGTCAAAATAACAGGATTAAATGCAGCACAAGTTGCCGGCTCTGTGCGGTATAAATTTGAAATTCGCGATAAGCAGGCAGAATATTCGTTTGACAATGATATTATAGCATCTAATACCGATATGTTTTATCGTATCGAGGGGGTATCACCGAGTTCAACCGATAGTACAGTGGCGGCAAAGTTGCACATTTTAAAGTTATCGACCGCGCCGGAAGCCCCAAAACCCGATTTAACGGTGACGATGAGTGGACAAACCATTTTTGGTGCGCCGGACAATATCAGTTTGGTATCGCTCATTCAGGCATCTTTCCGGCAGTCGCACACGGATTCGCTTGATTTTGACCGATACCACAAATTTGACATCGTCATTGACTTGAAAGGAGCGCGTGGGGCAAGTTTTAGTGTTAATGATTGGGGTAAGATTAAGCCGGATGGTTCGGATTTTGAGGTTGTACTTGAGCTATAGTTAGAGTTTAGTGTTTAGAGTTTAGAATTATGATGAAAAGATTGGTTATTTATGTGGTTGGTTTGGCTCTGTTGGTTGTGGCGGGGTGTCGGGATTCTTTGTCTGATACGTTGCCTGGTTCTGCTGTTTTGAATGCGAATGAGGTGGAATTGCACATTGGCTTGCATGTTCCGGGCTCCTTTCAGTCGGGCTTGCGGGCGATTTCCGATGACGACGAAAGTGCTATTAGAAGCATTAATGTATTGGCTTTTAAAGTGGACCCCGGCATGGAACCTGCGTTCATGTATAGCAAGCCGGGGACGCTCTATGGTGCAAATAAGGATACTTTGGTGGTAGTCGCTGAAACAAAGTATGATACGCTTCAGCAATTTGTGGTGATTGCCAATGCCGATGCGGAAATCATCGAACTGTTGCAAACCGACCGGCGGGGTGTTTCAAAATCCAATTTGCTCGCCCAATTGAAAGTGTCGTTGAACGAAGGTGAGCTATGGAATGTTGATGAAACCACATTTAAGGCTTTGCCCATGTGGGGCGAAAGTGTTCCCGCCGTTATCACCAAAGAAACCGGAAGCATTCATGGTATTGAAGGCGATGACGATTCGCCCATAGAATTGCTGCGCATGGTGGCACGAATAAATGTGAAAGTGACCGACATAGCACTTGTACTTAATAAGTTCAAACTTGATTCGGTTTATTTGTTCAACTCCAATGCGGCGGGTTTGATTGTGCCGGATACCGCCAATGTGGGTAGAAATGCAAACGGGGAGGTTTGTGTAACAGCACCGAGCATCCCTCCGGGTTTGGAAATGAAGCGGGGGAAAGATGCTTATGTTGTTTATCCGGCTTCGAACGATTTATTAATGGAGAACACAATTTACACGTTTGAGAGTGATGCGGTCGCGCACACCGCACAGGACAAAGCTACTTGTGTGGTGATTGGCGGGCGTTTCAATGGTAGTGTCACAATCACCTACTATCGCGTTGATTTTGTTAATAGCAGCGACAATTATTTTCCTCTTTTGCGCAATTATCAATACAATATCAATATAAAAGATGTTACGGGAGCGGGTTATGACACCGTAGAAGAGGCTTTTGGAGCTAAATCGGTGAGTTTTATAACCACCAACATTACTACTCCTTGGGAAACAGAGACTCAGGACGAAGAACTTGATTTATAACACTAAATAAAGACAAATATGAAACGAGTAAATGGTATTTTCAAAAGTGCGTGGAGTTTGATGCTCTCAGGCGCATTGGTTTTTTCAGGCTGTCAAGACACAGTCGATTACGACCGTCCCTCACCCCCTGTGAAGGATGGCGAAGCGGAGGTGCATATCACTTTGAATATCTCCGGGCAAATGCAAACGGCATTGCGGGCAATAGGACAACCGGAAGAAGAAGCATTGGACAGCATCAGTGTGTTGGCTTTTGATGCGGATGAGGCGAATGATACCCTCCTTTACAAGGCTAACATAGCGTTTAACAGGACTACTAATAAAATAGTTGCGGTAGTTATGCCGGACATTAAGCAACGATTTGTAGTCATAGCCAATTTTGACACAACAAACATAATCCAAAATATCTATCGCAAATCAGACCTCTCCAAGTTGATTGCAACAAATCCCGGAAAATGGAATGCCACAAGTAGCTCTGATTTCAGAAAATTCCCCATGTGGGGTGAAAGCGACACTGTCACCATTGCACAAAAAGACAAGGGTGCTAAAAACGTCCCCATTACCTTGCTCCGCATGGTGGCGCGCATTGATGTGGATGCCTCTGCTACTGCGGGAACATTCAGCCTTGATATTGTTTATCTCTACAACACCAATACAACAGGGCAGGTAGTGCCCGACAGTGTTGTTAAAAACGTGAGCAACAAAGACAGCGTAACAACCGCGAGCATCCCCACCGGAGTAACTCCAACCCTCGGTCCCATCGAATACTCAGGCATACCGGGTAATAATCTTGCAGGTGCCATTTACACCTTTGAAACAGTAGGCTCCCCACTTGGTAACGCAAACAGTCATGCGAAAGCAACGTGTTTGGTGATAGGTGGCAAATACAACGGAATCACAAGCCCAACGACCTACTATCGCGTTGATTTCATCGACAGAGACAGTCTCAAATACCGCGACATTTTGCGCAATCATCAATATAAAGTAAACATCAAAGCCGTCAACGGACACGGTTACGAGACCAAAGAGCAAGCGTTTGCAGCAAAGTCAGCAAGCATTGATGCCGATGTTCTGGATTGGGATGACACTGGCGATCCCAACGATGATGTGGTGATGAATGACCAATACTATTTGGCAGTCACACAAAACTCATTTACATTTTCAAAAGAGGCAATAGATTCTGCCGTAATCATAAAAACCAACTTCCCAGGTGGGTGGGAAATGACATCATCAGATGCAACGTGGTTGATACCATCAGATGCATCAGGCGATAGTTCAACAATAGGAAAAATTGCAAGATTTCAGGTAGCTCCCTATCAAGCCGGTATAGCAACAGATGCGACAGATATTCGCACTGCCGAAATCACCGTTAAAGCGGGTCGATTAACGCGCAAAATTATAGTTCAGCAGGCGAATGTAGATTCCGCAAAGATTGAGTTTTACAATGGTGACCCGACGGCAGGTGCTACCCTCTTTACCGACGACACTCTCGTTGTGTTCACTAATGTAGCAAGCCATACTTTTATAACAAAGCCCTTGGGGGTGCGCTGGAAACCGGATCTAACCGGTGGATTACAGAATGAAATAATCCTTTGGACAACACCATCTTTTGGTTTGACCTATTATGCTGATGTGCAATTTTCAGGCAGTTTTTTGGGTATTTTCACCGATACATCACTATCTACATCTATTTCGCATGCGAATGCAGTTCCTTCAGATATGTTAATTAACACTGGAATAAGGCTTTGGGCGCGAGTATCCAATGGCTTCATCACAGTTGAAAAATCTATTGTGATAAAATTTGTTCGGCAATAATAAAATAGTTATGGATGAGATTATGCCTGGTTACTAAAAGGTAAGTTACCAAATGGTAACTTACTAAAAGGTAAGTTACCAAATAGTAACTTACTAAAAGGTAAGTTACCAAATGGTAACTTACTAAAAGGTAAGTTACCAAATAGTAACTTACTATTTGGTAAGTTGAAAAAAAACACTTACCTTTGCAGAAAATTATTCTTATGAAAGAAAATGCACCTTTTGTTTTTGGCAAAATTGCTGATACAATGAACTTTACCGGCAGAGAGGCAGAGCGTAAACGCTTGCGTCAAAATTTTGAGTCGCTTATCAACACCATCATTATCTCACCCAGACGGTGGGGAAAAACCTCATTGGTAAACAGTGTGGCACAAGCGATAATGGCAGAAAATAAAAACATAAAAGTCTGTGAGTTAGATATTTTCAATGTAAAAAGTGAAATGGATTTTTATTTATCCTTAGCGCAAGCCGTTTTGCAATCTACCTCCAACAAATGGGAAGAATTAGCCGAAAATGCCAAACAGTTTCTTTCTCATTTACTGCCCAAAATATCATTTTCTCCGGATTCTGTGTCAGAAATTTCATTTGGCATCAATTGGGCAGAGTTGGATAAAAATGTGGATGTCATTTTAGACCTAGCAGAAACCATTGCTAAAGCAAAAAAAGTGCGTATCGTTGTTTGTATTGACGAATTTCAAAGCATTAACGAATTTGAAAATCCACTGGCTTTTCAACGCAAATTACGTTCGCATTGGCAAAAGCATCAACATGTTAGCTATTGCCTTTATGGAAGCAAACGGCACATGTTGTTAGATATTTTTTCAAACCCTTCGATGCCGTTTTACAAATTTGGGGATATTATGTTTTTGGAAAAAATAAGCAATCCTGTTTGGGCAAATTTCGTACAAAAACGATTTCTGGATACAGGGAAAAAAATCACGAAACATGATGCCCGAATGTTAGCCCAATTAGTTGAAAATCACTCCTATTACGTGCAGCAGTTAGCCCAGCAGGCATGGCTGCGAACAGACAAACATTGCGATGAAAGCATCATTATGGATGCTTATGAAGGCATTATCAATCAGTTGAGTTTGCTTTTTGTGGGCTTGATAGAATCACTTGGCAACAAGCAAATTGATTTTCTAAAGGCGGTTGTGTCCGGCGAAACGGCTTTAAGTTCGCAAGAAGTTTTGGAAAAATACAAATTGGGGACTTCCGGCAATGTTATTAAAATCAGAGAAGCACTGCTGTCGAAAGAAATCATTGATGTGAATGCACAACGCATTGTCATTCAAGACCCTATGTTTGCAAGATGGCTGAAAAAGGATTATTTTAAGATGAGATGAGGGGTTGCCTGCATAACTTCCAACTCATAACTATTTACTACCTTTGCACCCAAGAAAAGCAAATTATGGCACGATTTATTGTTAAATGATTAAATTAAACAACATAAACAAGACTTACAACACCGGCACACCGCTCCATGTGCTGAAAGGGATAAATCTCGACATCAAGCGTGGCGAGATGGTGTCGATTATGGGTGCGTCGGGGTCGGGAAAATCCACTTTGCTCAATATTTTGGGCATTTTGGACACCTACGACACAGGGGAATATTATCTCAATGGTCAGCTGATGAAAGACTTGAGCGAAACGCGGGCTGCTGAGGTGCGCAACAAGATGATAGGCTTTATCTTCCAGTCATTCAACCTCATCGGCTACAAAAATGCCGTAGAAAACGTGGCACTGCCGCTCTACTATCAGGGTGTGAACCGTAAACAACGCAACGCCACCGCACTGGAATACCTCGACCAATTAGGCTTAAAAGAGTGGGCACACCACCTCCCCAACGAACTATCCGGCGGACAAAAACAACGCATAGCCATAGCCCGCGCCCTAATAGCCAAGCCAAGAGTAATCCTCGCCGACGAGCCCACAGGAGCATTAGACAGCAAAACTTCCGAAGAAGTAATACAATTACTACGCGAAGTAAACCGAACAGGCATGACAATGATAATAGTCACCCACGAACAAAGCGTAGCAGATGCCACCGACAAAATCATCTACCTAAAAGACGGCGTAATTGAACGGATAGTCGAGAACGAACAGGGGATTGCGGGTCAAGCCCGCAATGAAAAAGCCGAAAGAATAGTCGAGAACAAACAAGGGATTGCAGCTCAAGCCCGCAATGAAAAAAAACTAAACTCTAAACTCTAATAACTAATAACTAAAAAAAAATGTTTGACAGGGAAAGTTGGATTGAGATATTTAGCACGATACAAAAGAACAAGATGCGGACGTTCCTCACCGGGTTTGCTATCTCGTGGGGCATTTTCATGTTTTGCATCCTTTTGTCTGCCGGCAATGGACTGCGCAATGGGATGTTGAAGCAGTTTGGTTCGCGCTCTGTCAATAGTGTGCAGTATTGGGGTCGCTGGATGTCGGTGCCGTATGAAGGGCTGCCTAAAAATCGCCGTATCGACTTGGATGAAGACAAAGATGTTCCTCTACTCAAGCATAAAGTGCCCGAAGCCGACGAGATAGTCCCCATAATGGATGTCGGACTCACAGCCGGTTATGAAACATTTAGTACAGCGTGCGGCTTCACCGGAGTAACGCCCGAATACATGAGAATAAACGGCATCAAGATAAAAGACGGGCAGGGGCGATGGCTCAACGACTTGGATATGAGGGAGAAGCGAAAAGTGGCAGTCATCAACGCCCGACTGCGCGAGGTGCTTTTCAAAGATGAAAACCCCGTAGGGAAAAAATTCCAGTACGGAGGGGGAGCAAGTTATATAAGTTACACGGTGATAGGTGTTTTTGAAGAAAAAACGTGGGGCAATAATGCCAAAGCCTACATCCCCTATACGACAGGTAAAACACTGTACGACAGAGGCTCACGGTCGCCAGGAGATATTGCGTTCACTATCAAAGGCTTAGACACTGAGGAAGCCAACAAACAATTCGAGGAGCGGTTTAGAGAACAACTCGCCAAGGTGCATCGTTACGACCCCAAAGACAAGCGTGCCATCGGCATGTGGAACCAGTTGCAAAACTATTTACAATTTATTGGCATTTTCAACGGCTTGTCGGCATTCATCTGGATAATCGGCATCGGCACGCTCATTGCGGGCATCATCGGCGTAAGCAACATCATGCTCATCACCGTCAAAGAGCGCACCCGCGAGATAGGTATTCGCAAAGCCTTGGGTGCTAAGCCCCGCGCGATACTGAGCGGCATCCTGCTGGAATCGGTGTTTATCACCTCCGTTTTCGGCTACTTGGGGATGTTTTTGGGCGTAGGCTTGGGCGAATTAGTGAGCGGCGTGTTGGAAAACATCCCCGAATCACCGATTCAAAGCCCCACGATAGACGTTTCCGTTGCCGTTGGAGCGATGTTGGTGTTAGTATTTTCAGGATTAGTGGCAGGCTATTTCCCCGCATGGAAAGCCGTGAGTGTATCACCCGTGGAAGCAATGAGAAACGAATGAACAGTTACCAGTTATCAGTTACCAGTTACCAGTCCAATGGTCACTGGTAACTGGTAACTGGTAACTGGTAACTGGTAACTGATAACTGGTAACTGATAGAAAATGTTTGATATTGACAGGTTTGAAGAGATATGGGTTACAATCACCCGTAACAAGGTGCGTAGCTTCCTGACAGGCTTTGGCGTGTTTTGGGGTATTTTTATGTTGATAGTGATGATGGGCTTTGGCGAAGGGATGCAGCGGGGGATGTTTCAGGGCATCGAAGGCTTCGCCACCAACTGTTGCATCATGGGCAGCAGCACCACCGGCGAGCCTTACAAAGGCTTCCAGAAGGGGCGGCAGTGGAACATACGCAACCCTGATTTAGACATCCTGACGAAATCCATCCCCGAATTGGATGTGCTGTCGCCACTGCTGTTTGGTGCGCGCACCGACAATAATGTGGTTTATGGCGATAATGCCGGCACACACAACGTGCGCGGTTTGCATTCCAACTACGAATACATCGAGAACCAATTTCTCACACACGGACGATTTATCAACGACATCGACATAAAGCAGCACCGCAAAGTATGCGTCATCGGCGTGAAAGTCTATGAGGAACTTTTCCCAACAAAAGACAATCCACTTGGCAAATATATACGGGTCAATGGCATTTATTATCAAGTAATTGGCGTGGCGAAAGGCGTGGAAGACATGAGTTTCAACGGGCGCACGTCCGAATCCATCGGCATCCCGTTCACCACGATGCAACAGATTAACAATCAGGGCGATGTCATCCACATGCTGGCAGCCACAGCAAAGGGCAGCATCCCCGTCAAAATTGTGGAAGACCAGATGAAATCGCTGCTCAAAGCGCATCACGACATCGCGCCAACCGACCAACAAGCCATCTGGGGCTTCAATATGGGCGAACAGTTCGCCATGTTTGATGCCCTGTTTATCGGCATCGCCATCCTGATATGGATAGTAGGCTCCGGAACCCTGATAGCCGGCATAGTGGGCGTGAGCAACATCATGATGGTTACCGTGAAGGAGCGCACCAAAGAAATTGGCGTGCGCCGCGCACTGGGGGCGAAGCCCCTCACAATCATAGCACAAATCATGTCGGAAAGTCTGCTCCTGACGGCACTCGCCGGCATCTTAGGCTTAGCATTAGGGGTATTGACGTTGCACATCGCCGATGTCTATTGGGTGCAGCAAGCAGAAAACATGTTCATTGCCGAGCCGCGCGTAGGCTTCTGGACAGCCATAGTTGCCTCCATCATCTTGCTAATCAGCGGCTTAATTGCAGGAGCCATCCCCACTGTTCGTGCTTTGAAAATCAAGGCGATAGATGCGATTAGGGAAGAATGAGGGGGAAATTTAGCAAAAACACATAGACAGATGACAATAGGAAACCTGATATTTGACGATTATCCCGTGTTTTTGGCACCGATGGAGGATGTGACGGACATTGCTTTTCGCCTGCTGTGCAAGGAGTTTGGGGCGGATATGGTTTACACAGAATTTATTTCGAGCGATGCGCTGATTAGGCATATCAACAAGACAGAGAGCAAGTTAGATGTGTCGAACGCGGAACGCCCCGTGGCGATGCAAATTTATGGTCGGGAGGTGGAGCCGCTGGTGGAGGCGGCGCAGATTTGCGAGGCGGCGCATCCGGACGTTATCGACCTGAATTTTGGTTGTCCGGTCAAGAAAGTGGCCGTCAAGGGTGCCGGTTCGGGGATGTTGCGCACGCCCGACAAATTGGTGGCGATTACGGCGGCGGTTGTCAAGGCGGTGAATGTTCCGGTAACAGTCAAAACACGTCTGGGGTGGGATAACGACAACAAAATCATCGTAGATTTAGCAGAAAAATTGCAGGATTGCGGCATCGCAGCTCTCACTATTCACGGACGAACTCGCGCCCAAATGTACACCGGAGAAGCCGACTGGACTCTGATTGGCGAGGTAAAAAACAACCCGCGAATGCAAATTCCCATCATCGGCAACGGCGACATCACCTCGCCCCAAAAGGCAAAACAGGCATTCGACCGCTACGGCGTGGATGCGGTGATGATTGGTCGCGGCAGCATCGGCGCTCCATGGATTTTCAGGGAGGTGAAGCACTACCTGAAACACGGCGAAATGCCTGAAAAACAAACATTTGCAGACTATTTGTCTATTTTGCAGCGACAAATCCGCGAAAGTGTCGAACGATTGGACGAACGGCGCGGCATTTTGCACAGCCGCCGTCATATTGCCGCCAGCCCCCTTTTCAAGGGCATTCCCGACTTCAAACCCACCCGAATAGCGATGCTTCGCGCTAACACTTTGGACGAATTATTTGGAATAATGCAGCAAATTGAACAAAAATAATGATATTTAACACTAAATTAAACATTTTTATGGAAAAACATTTGGCTTGTATCAAAATATGCCGTACCTTTGCGCGTAGTTTTTTCATAATAGTATTAAATTTAAGGTTAATAAAGATTGATCTAGGGAGTTCGGGAGAATTTCCTTTTTCTTTTTCCTTGATTTTGAGGAAGTTAAATAAAAAAGTAAATGAATACCGGATATATTACCTATATTGCAATCCCGTAGGGATTATAGCTCGGTAGAAATGCGAACCTTCACCGCCACACGGCATCCCGTAGGGATGCAACATCATCCGCAATCGGTTGCATCCCTACGGGATGCAGGAATGGGGAGGGTATTCCATTTCTACCGAGCTATAATCCCTACGGGATAAACACAGAGGGAAAATAGGTAATATATCCGGTATTCATTAAAAAATGAATGAAAAGGGGCGCGATAAACCGCGCCCCTAACATATTGTCATTGCGGGCTTGACCCGCAATCCCCTGATTACAACTGCGGACCTGACGGAATCAAATCCTTGCCTTCCGGCAGGTATTGTTCAAAGTTCTTGATATATTTTGCGCCCAGCGACTTCGCTTTCGTTTCCCATTCTGCCACGTTTGCGCCGTAAGTGGTGCGCGGGTCGAGGATGTCGGAAACGCCCGGCAATGTTTTTGGAGCAACCAAATTCAAGATTGGCACTTTGATGGTCGGGGCTTTTTCGATGGAGCCGTCGATGATGGCGTCGATGATGGCGCGCGTGTCCTTCAAGGAGATACGCTTGCCGGTGCCGTTCCAACCGGTGTTCACCAGATAGGCTTTTGCGCCGTGTTCCTTCATTTTCTTTGCCAACACGCCGGCGTATTGGGTCGGGTGCAAGGTCAGGAACGCTTCGCCGAATGCCGGTGAGAACGATGGAACAGGCTCAGTGATGCCGCGTTCGGTGCCCGCCAACTTGGAGGTGTAGCCGCACAGGAAGTGGTATTGTGCCGATTTTTCGTCCAAAATAGATACGGGAGGCAACACGCCGAAGGCATCCGCACTCAGGTAGATGATTTTCTTCGCGTGACCGGCACGGGAAGGCAACACAATCTTGTTGATGTGGTAAATCGGATACGACACGCGGGTGTTTTCCGTCTTCGAGGCTTCCTTGGAATAGTCGGGTGTGCCGTCGGCTTTCACCGTCACGTTTTCCAAAAGGGCATCGCGGCGGATGGCACGCCAGATGTCCGGCTCGTTTTCCTTGCTCAGGTCAATTACTTTGGCGTAGCAGCCACCTTCGTAGTTGAATACGCCGTTGTTGTCCCAGCCGTGCTCGTCGTCGCCAATCAAATAGCGTTTCGGGTCAGCCGAGAGGGTTGTTTTGCCTGTTCCCGACAAGCCGAAGAAGATGGCTACGTCGCCGTCTTTGCCCACATTTGCCGAGCAGTGCATAGAGGCGATGCCGCGCAGGGGCAGGTAATAGTTCTGCATAGAGAACATCCCTTTTTTCATTTCGCCGCCGTACCACGTGCCGCCGATGATTTGTTCGCGTTCGGTGAGGTTGAACAGCACATACACTTCGGAGTTCAAATTGTGCTTTTGCCAATCGGGGTCGGTGGTTTTTGAACCGTTGAAGACCACGAAATCAGGATCGCCGTAGTTCGCCAATTCGTAGTGCGACGGGCGGATAAACATATTGGTCACAAAATGCGCCTGCCATGCCACTTCCACGATGAAACGCACCTTCATGCGCGTGTCTTCGTTGGTGCCGCAGTAGGCATCCACCACGTACAATTTTTTCGCCGTGTTCAATTGCTTGATAGTGTTGGCTTTCAAGTCTTTCCAAACCTCCGGCGTGGTGGGTTTGTTGATGTTACCGTCCCACCAAATCGTGTTTTCCGACGTTTTGTCCTTCACGATAAAGCGGTCTTTGGGCGAACGACCGGTAAATTTACCCGTGTCCACGCTCACCGAGCCGGTAGTTGTTACTGTGCCTTTTTCGAAGCCCTGATTTGCAGGGTCGATTTCGGCTTGAAAAAGCTCCTCATAAGACGGGTTATACACAACAGGAATGTCCTTGTTGATGCCGTACTTGCTCAAATCTAATGTTGCCATTTTTTGTAAATATGTATTTAATTGTTTATATTTCTTCGTATGATGCCTTTTTTCGGCGCACAAAATTAGTCTTTTTTTTTGATATGGCAAAATCTGAATCAGGATTTGCAAGATTAAAGGATTGGCAGGATTTTTGATAATCCTGCCAATCCTTTTGTCAGAGTACAGACGTGGCGCGCCACGTCTCTACTGCTTCACCACTTTCAAAGTCTGCCCTCCTATCTTCAGCAGATAAATGCCGCTAGGATATGCTGACAAATCTATGCGGCTTTCGGTGGTGCTTTGCAGGCATTCGCCGCTCAGGTTATATACCTTCACCTCTGCGCCGTTGGCGTTTTTGATGTGCACCACGTCTGTCGTTGGGTTGGGGTACAGTTGCAATTTAACGGTAACCGTTTCTATGGCGGTGGCGGGTGCCGACTCTTCGGGGCTGTCTTCTGTCCACTGGGCATACAGCGTGATGTTGCGGGTGATTAGTTCATTTTCAAACCACTCGTTTTTATACGACAGCTCGTAGAACCAGCCTGCAAAGGTGTAGCCTTCGCGCTCCGGGTCTGCCGGTTTGCTTGCCGTTGCGCCGCTATTGACTGTTTGTGAGGCTACCGTGCTACCGCCGCGAGAGTTGAACGCTACGGTGTACGTTACAATTACCGGTGCAATTACCGGTGGTGCAGACACTGTCACTGTCACCATGCAAGTTGCCTGTTTGCCTCCATCGGCTGTGGTCGCCGTGATGGTGGCTGTGCCTGCCGCCTTTGCTGTTACTTCACCACTCGCACTCACCGTGGCAATGCTTGTGTTGCTACTGCTCCATGTCACCGTTTTGTCGGTGGCAGTGGCGGGTGTCACGATGGCGGTGAGTTGCTGTGTGGTGAATTGCTGTGTGGTGCTTATGCTCAGTGTGGCGGTAGTATCGGTGAGCGTTACGCCTGTTACCGCTACGGAGGTAACTGTCACAGTGCGAGTGACCGGTGCCACGGCAGTGAAATTCTCGTTATCCGTTACCGTTGCTGTGATGTGAGCCGTACCGACTTTGTTAATGTTGACAACATTGCCTGAAGTACTTGCCACACTTGGATTGTCGCTGGTATAAGTGATAGAACGCCCCTTGTCTGTTGTGCGCGGTAAGCTTAAATTCCTAACTTCGCCGTAGGTAATTGTTGTATCATTTTTCCAAAAATCAATGTCTTCTGCATTGGCTTTGTTTACAGTCAGGGTGCGAGTGACCGGTGCCACGGCAGTGTAATTCTCATTATCCGCTACCGTTGCTGTGATGTGAGCCGTACCGACTTTGTTAATGCGAACAGAATTGCCTGAAGTACTTGCCACATTTGGATTGTCGCTGGTATAGGTGATAGGCCGCCCCTTGTCTGTTGTGCTCGGTAAGTTAAAACTCGAAACTTCGCCGTAGGTAATTGTTGTATCTTTTCCCCAAAAATCAATGACTCCTGCATCTATTTTGTTCACAATCAGAGTGCGAGTGACCGGAGTCACGGCAGTGTAATTCGCATTAACCGCTACCGTTGCCGTGATGTGAACCGTACCGGCTTTGTGGATGGAAACATTATTGCTTGAAGTGGTTGCCACATTTGGATTGTCGCCGGTGTAAGTGATAGTCCGCCCCTTGTCTGTTTTGCTCGGTAAGCTTAAACTCGAAACTTCGCCGTAGATAACCGCTGTATCATTTTTCCAAAAATCAATGACTCCTGCATCACTTTTGTTCACTGTCAGGGCGTGAGTGACCGGTGTCACAGCATTGTAATTCTCATTAACCGCTACCGTTGCTGTGATGTGAACCGTACCAACTTTGTGAATGTAAACATTATTGCTCGAAGTTGTTGCCACATCTGCATTGTCGCTGGTATAAGTGATAGGCCGCCCCTTGTCTGTTGTGCTCGGTAAGCTTAAACTATTAACTTCGTAGGTAACCGTTGTATCTTTTCCCCAAAAATCAATGACTCCTGCATCACTTTTGGTCACAGTCAGGGTGCGAGTGACCGGTGTCACGGCATCGTAATTGACCGTATCCGCCACCGTTGCTGTGATGTGAGCCGTACCGATTTTGTGAATGTTAACATAACCGACCGGAGTAGTTGCCACATCTGCATTGTCGCTGGTATAGGTGATAGACTGCCCCTTGTCAGTGCTGCTCGGTAATTCTAAACGTAAATTTGGGCCGTAGGTAACCGTTGTATCATTTTTCCAAAAAGCAATGACTCCTGCATTGGCTTTATTTACAGTCAATGTTCCGTCCTGAAAAGAGAATTTGTAATTACCATAGCTCTGATTGAGGTTCGGTTTGATGGCATAGTCGCCGACATTACCACCGTTGTAGTTACAAACAAATGTTGGAAATGAATCCAATACTGCTTCTGTTTCACCATTCACGAAGCCGGAATATTGGTATGTAAATGATGTTGGCGTAGCATCGCCGTAAAACATTGAGGTGTCATTAACGGTAATTGTTACTGTGGCTTTGTCGATGGTTAATGCGCGAATGCGCGTTGCTGCTCCGCCGGCTTGAGATGCCGTGATAGAAACTACACCTGCCTTGTGTATGGTTGCCGTAGTATCCGAAATTGATACTATGCTGGTATCGCTGCTAATAAAGGTAATTGGTTCCGGTGCTATACTGGTGGCAACCAATGCAAACGGCGCATTGCCATACGTTTTCATCGGCAAATCAGCAAAAGTAATCGCTGAATCGCTCTTTTTAACAGTCAAAAGACGTGTTACCGAGGCGGGATTGTGATTCAAATCACCTGCCTGCGTTGCCGTAATTCGAGCCGTGTCCGCGCCGGTGAGATGCACTCGATTACCCGTAACGGTAGCCACAGACGTGTTGTCGGAAGCATAAACAATCGTCAATCCCATGTTGGTCGTGTCCGGCAAATCAAACTCGGCTTCGCCGTAAGTCTTTGATATGCTGCTCGAAACAATGGTTTGATTAGCTTTAGAAACGGTCAATGTGTGCGTTACCGAGTCGGCGGCATTGTAATTGGCATCACCTGCCTGCGTAGCCGTAATTTGAGCCGTGCCCGCGCCAACTATGTGCATATAATTACCCGTAACGGTAGCCACAGATGGGTTGCCCGAAGCATAAACAATCGTCAATCCACTGTTGGTCGTGTCCGGCAAACTAAAATCAACATCGCCGTAGGTTTTTGATGGGATGGAGTTCCAGACGATGGTCTGATTGGCTTTATTGACGGTCAAGGTGTGCGTTACCGAGTCGGCGGCATTGTAATTGGTGTTACCTGCCTGAGTGGCAATAATATACGTTTGCCCTGCACCCGTGATAGTTACCCTGTTGCCTGAAATGGTTGCTACACTCGTATTCAAACTTTCATAACTGATAGTCAAATTTTTATCTGTTCTTGATGGCTGCAAAGAAAAATTGGCATCGCCGTAAGTTTTTGATGGGATGGAGTCCCAAGTAATGGTCTGATCGGCTTTATTGACGGTCAATGTGTGCGTTACCGCTGCAGCGGCATTGTAATTGGTGTTACCTGCCTGCGTTGCCGTAATTTGAGCCGTGCCCGCGCCGACTATGTGCACTCGATTATCCGCAACGGTAGCCACAGATGTGTTGCCCGAAGTATAAACAATCGTCAATCCCCTGTTGGTCGTGTCCGGCAAAGAAAAATTGGCATCACCGTAGGTTTTTGATGGGATGGAGTCCCAAGTAATGGTCTGATCGGCTTTATTGACGGTCAATGTGTGCGTTACCGCTGCAGCGGCATTGTAATTGGTGTTACCTGCCTGCGTTGCCGTAATTTGCACCGTCCCCCCGCCGACTATGTGCACTCGATTATCCGCAACGGTAGCCACAGATGGGTTGCCCGAAGCATAAACAATCGTCAAGCCCATGTCGGTCGTGTCCGGCAAATCAAAATCGGCATCGCCGTAAGTTTTTGATGGAATGGAGTCCCAGCCGATGGTCTGATATGCTTTATTGACAGTCAATGTGTGCGTTACCGAGTCGGCGGCATTGTAATTGGTGTTACCTGCCTGCGTAGCCGTAATTTGAGCCGTGCCCGCGCCAAGTATGTGCACATGATTATCCGTAACGGTAGCCACAGATGGGTTGCCCGAAGCGTAAACAATCGTCCATCCCATGTCGGTCGTGTCCGGCAAATCAAAATCAACATCGCCGTAAGTTTTTGATGGGATGGAGTCCCAGACGATGGTCTGATCGGCTTTATTGACGGTCAATGTGTGCGTTACCGAGTCGGCGGCATTGTAATTTGCATTACCTGGCTGCGTTGCCGTAATTTGAGCCGTGCCCGCGCCGACTATGTGCACATAATTACCCGTAACGGTAGCCACAGAATGATTCTTGGAAGTATAAACAATCGTCAAGCCCATGTCGGTCGTGTCCGGCAAATCAAAATCAACATCGCCGTAGGTTTTTGATGGGATGGAGTCCCAGCCGATGGTCTGATCGGCTTTATTGACAGTCAATGTGTGCGTTACCGATGTGGCGGCATTGTAATTGGTGTTACCTGCCTGCGTTGCCGTAATTTGAGCCGTGCCCGCGCCGACTATGTGCACATGATTATCCGTAACGGTAGCCACAGATAGGTTACCGGAAGTATAAACAATCGTCAATCCCCTGCTGGTCGTGTCCGGCAAATCAAAATCGGCATCGCCGTAGGTTTTTGATGGGATGGAGTCCCAGCCGATGGTCTGATCGGCTTTATGGACGGTCAATGTGTGCGTTACCGATGTAGCGGCATTGTAATTGGTGTTACCTGACTGCGTAGCCGTAATTTGAGCCGTGCCCGCGCCAACTATGTGCACATGATTATCCGTGACGGTAGCCACAGCTGTGTTGCCCGAAGCGTAAACAATCGTCAAGCCCATGTCGGTCGTGTCCGGCAAATCAAAATCAACATCGCCGTAGGTTTTTGATGGGATGGAGTCCCAAACGATGTTCTGATCGGCTTTATTGACGGTCAATGTGTGCGTTACCGACGTAGCGGCATTGTAATTCGTGTCACCTGCCTGCGTAGCCGTGATTTGCGTTTGCCCGGCACCCTTGATAGTTACCGTGTTGCCTGAAATGGTGGCTACATTCGCATCCGAACTTGCATAACTGATAGTCCAATTTTTATCTGTTTTGAGCGGCAAATCAAAAGCAGCATCGCCGTAGGTTGGTGATGGGATGGTGACCCAGACGATGGTCTGAGCGGCTTTAGCGACAGTCAATGTGTGCGCTACCGACGCGGCGGCAGTGTAATTCGCATCACCTGCCTGCGTAGCCGTAATTTCCGTGTGCCCGGCACCCGTGATAGTTACCATGTTGCCTGAAATGGTTGCTACATTCGTATTCGAACTTATATAACTGATAGACAAATTTTTATCTGTTGTTGATGGCAAAGAAAAAGCGGTATCGCCGTAGGTTTTTGTTGGGATATCGATCCAAGTAATGGTCTGAGTGGCTTGATTGACGGTCAATGTGTCCGTTACCGACGTAGCGGCATTGTAATTCGTGTTACCTGCCTGCGTAGCCGTAATTTGCGTTTGCCCTGCACCCGTGATAGTTACCGTGTTGCCTGAAATGGTGGCTACATTCAAATTCGAACTTGCATAACTGATATTCAAATTTTTATCTGTTTTTTGCGGCAAATCAAAAGCGGCATCGCCGTAGGTTTGTGTTGGAATATCGATCCAAGTAATGGTCTGAGTGGCTTGATTGACAATCAATGTGCGCGTTTCCGGTGTAGCGGCACTGTAATTCGCATCACCTGCCTGATTGGCAGTAATTTCCGCTTGCCCTGCACCCGTGATAATTACCGTGTTGCCTGAAGTGGTGGCTACATCCAAATTCGAACTTTCATAACTGATATTCAAATTTTTATCTGTTTTTTGCGGCAAATCAAAAGCGGCATCGCCGTAGGTTTGTGTTGGGATGGTGCCCCAATTAATGGTCTGAGTGGCTGGATTGACCGTCAATGTGTGCGTTATCGGTGTGGCGGCTGCGTAATTGGTGTTACCTGCCTGCGTAGCCGTAATTTGAGCCGTTCCCCCGCCGACTATGTGCACTTGATTATCCGTAACGGTAGCCACAGATGGGTTGCCCGAAGCGTAAACAATCGTCAAGCCCATGTCGGTCGTGTCCGGCAAAGAAAAATCGGCAGCGCCGTAAGTTTTTGATGGGATGGAGTCCCAGACGATGATCTGAGCGGCTTTATTGACAGTCAATGTGTGCGTCACCGAGTCGGCGGCATTGTAATTGGTGTTACCTGCCTGCGTAGCCGTAATTTGAGCCGTTCCCCCGCCGACTATGTGCACTTGATTATCCGTAACGGTAGCCACAGATGGGTTGTCGGAAGTATAAACAATCACCAATCCTCTGTTGGTCGTGTCCGGCAAAGAAAAATCGGCATCGCCGTAAGTTGGTGATGGGATGGCGCTCCAAGTAATGGTCTGCTCGCCTGGATTGACGGTCAATGTGTGCGTTACCGGTGTGGCGGCATTGTAATCTGCATTACCTGCCTGCGTAGCCGTAATGTGCGTTTGCCCTACACCCGTGATAGTTACCATAGCACCAGTGAAAGTTATCATATCGCCTGAAGAAATGGTTGCTACAGCTTCGTTGCTGCTGGTAAAGACTATCGGCTCAGGCGATGGACTACTTGTGGCGGTCAATATAAAATCGGCATCGCCATAAACCTTGACTGGCAGTGCATTAAAAGTGATGACCGGCGTTTGTTTCCATTTTGCCGTGAGTGTGAGGTCGGCGGTTACAGGAGTGTCGAAGTCATATTCTGCTTCGCCGTCGTACCAACCTTCAAAAGTGTAGCCATCGCGACCGGGCGGGCTCGGTGCAGTGGCTGCTGTACCGTGAATTATGGTTTGCGTGGCTATGTTGCTCAAACCCGTGTCGGCAAATGTTACTGTATAAACTCCCCGTTGTATAGTTATCGTGTAGGTTGCTTCTCCTCCACTGTCGTCTGTAACATGGATGAGAAATGTATTTATGCCATAATTCAAAATGAATGTTCCGGTATCGCTCACCGCAACCGTATCATTAAGCAATGCAGCCTCGGCTGCAATATGAACGCTATCTTTTTCATCTATGGTGAGTGAATAGTTGGTTATGTCCGTACCGAAAGCCGGCGAAAGACTATACCCGGCCACAGAAAGGCTACTTAGCGAAGCGGAAGAGGCAATATTTGTGCTGCACAAGGCGGCAATGATAAGAATAAATAACTTTCTCATACCTGCTTTAGCAGCCGGAGCATTTATCTGATATGTATCATTTCTTATCATCATCTTCTAATCAGATTATTTTTTCACCACTTTCAAGGTTTGTCCGCCCACTCGCAAGATGTAAACACCATTGGGCTCGTTTGACAAATCTATGCGGCTACCGGTCGTGCGGTGCAGCAACATACCAACGAGGTTATATACCCTCACTTCCGCGCCATCAACATTGTTGATATAAACAACATCAGACGTGGGGTTGGGATATGGCTGTAAAGACGTTGCCGGCAATGTTTCTACGATGCCGGTGGCATCGCCGCCGGCGGTTGAATAGGTTGCAAGCGTGGAAATGACCACATTGTCTATCGCAGCAGGAGTCTGTGTCCCGACCATGCCGTTGTTTCTCCAAGTGAATACCAGGCGCTTTGTGGCACCCTCCGGCAGTGTTGGTAGAGCAATGACCGCTTTTTGCCATGAACCGGACAGATTGTAGGTTCCCAGCGGAACTTCACTCAGTTGCGCACCGGTCGCCGGTTTGGTAGAAGTTTCCACTAAATAGACAGCCAAATAATCAATATCCTTTTCTCCAACACCTTTCCAATCAAAACTAAGCGTATATTCGTTGGTTGAAGCGGGGAACGTGATGTCGCGATAGAGGTGTACCATGCTATAGCTATTTATAGTGTAGTCGTTGCTGTTGCCATTGTTGGAAATGTAAGCGGCTTTGCTGCCTCCTTTGTTGGTTGCAGAGCCTACATGCCATTTGTTGGTCTGATTGCCGTTTGCAAACGTCCAACCGGCGAGAGTGGTGCCGTTGCCGGTTTCAAAAGTTTCTATAAGCGGTGTGGTTGGTGATATATATTCATACGCAACTTTCACCGGCACGATAACGCTTTTTTTCGCAATTGTTTTTTCATCAGCAAAATCCAATTTCAGGTTGGAAATTACCACATTATAAGAGCCCTCCGCAAAGTCTTCTGCAATGGTGTAAATGATATTCACAATATTGCGTGAGCCTGTCTGTGCCACGAAATTTCTTAATCGTGCACTTTTCAATCCTGCCTTTGGCGTGATTTCAAACAACCATTTTCCGCCTGCCAGAGAGGATATATTTAAGTTATAATCCGCAACAAGGTCGGCATCCAATGCTGTTCGTGCCACATCCAAACTTAATCCGGCGGGCAATTCAGCATGGAAAGAGCCTGCAAAATTGATGTTAGAAAAGGACGCCGGTATGCTAAAGTTGATGCTTCCGGTATGATTGCTCCCGGCCGGTTCGCTTTCTGTGATGATAACGCTGTTGTCTTCAACAATGGCCGGAACTTCGGGTGTTGGCGCATCAGGAACTTCGGGAACTTCAGGTGTATCAGGAACTTCCGGTACTTCCGGCACTTCCGGCACTTCCGGTGCATCAGGAGCTTCTGGAACTTCCGGTACTTCCGGTACTTCCGGTACTTCCGGTGCATCAGGAACTTCAGGTGTTGCTGTTTCCGGTACTTCCGATGTTGGCGCATCAGGAACTTCCGGTGTTTCCGGATCTAACTCTGTCCACTTGGCGTATAACCTAATCGCAAACCGATGATCTTTGATTACAAAGACATCACTTTCAAAATTCCATTCATTGATGCACTCAGCTTCTTTATACCAACCACCAAAAACATATCCATCGCTCACAGGGTCTTCCGGCTTGGCAATCAGGCGACCTGAAAGAAATTCGCCTTCAAAATAACTGCCATCTTGTAAGTCGAACCACACATGATATCCCCCTTCGTATGGCTCTGGTGGTTCCGGTATCCATTCCGGTTCTTCATGCGTGTCTTCTTCATCCGTTTCGAGAACTTCCGGTGTTTCCGGATCTAACTCTGTCCACTTGGCGTATAACCTAATCGCAAACCGATGATCTTTGATTACAAAGACATCACTTTCAAAATTCCATTCATTGATGCACTCAGCTTCTTTATACCAACCACCAAAAACATATCCATCGCGTACAGGGTCTTCCGGTTTGGCAATCAGGCGACCTGAAAGAAATTCGCCTTCAAAATAACTGCCATCTTGTAAGTCGAACCACACATTATATCCCCCTGCGAATATTGGTGGGTCCGGATCTAACTCTGTCCACTTGGCGTATAACGTATTGGCAAGCCAAATATGATAGACATCACTTTCAAAATTCCATGCATTGATGCACGCAGCTTCTTTATACCAACCACCAAAAACATATCCATCGCGTACAGGGTCTTCCGGCTTGACTATCAAACCTGAACCTGAAAGAAATTCGCCTTCAAAACGACTGCCATCTTGTAAGTAGAACCACACATAAAGTTTCCCTACGGGTGGCCTTGGTGGTTCCGGTTCTGGCATCTTCTCCGGTTCATAATCTATGTCAGCTTCTTCTGGTGTTTCCGGATCTAACTCTGTCCACTTGGCGTATAACGTAATTCCAACTTCAAAGACATCACTTTCAAAATTCCATGCATTGATGCACTCAGCTTCTTTATACCAACCACCAAAAACATATCCATCGCGTACAGGGTCTTCCGGCTTGACTATCAGTGAATCTGTTATTGCTGAAGCATAGCGAAGACTATCGCTGGCATCACTGTCCCAGTAACCACTCTGCGCATCAAATATAACCACTGGATCAATGAACGTGGGGGGGAGGTCGGAGATGTTGATGTAGGGGTACGAAGTAATAACATCACATCCCCCACATAAAACGCTCCCCGGAATTTTCGGAATAGGAAGAATTGCAGCAAACGAAAAGCGCCATGCCATGTTGGTTTCGTACAGATTTAGCGAGGTTGCAGGCACAAGCAGCGTGTCGTGCACCTGATCACTCGCAATTGTATCTTCTCTTGTCGGCGGCGTAGTGGCAAAACAGACTACCAGGGGAAGCCTGTAGGCAGTATCAAAAGCACCCAAACCAATGTAGGTAACACTTTCAGGAATTGAAACGAAAGTGAGATGGTGACCACCGGCAAAGGCATTTTTCCCTATAGTGGTAACGCCCGGATAGATAACCACATTCCTAATAGAATCTGCGAACCAAGGCGCAGGGATTTCTCCAACACCATTGCCAAAATCAGCCATTGCCCCTGTACCACTAATGGTAAGGGTCGTTCCGTCCGCACTGAACGTAGCCGTCACATCGGTTGCCGTTGGGTAGCCGATGTTCCATGTTTGTTGTGCAAAGCCGCTTACAGTAAGCAGCAAACTTGTAATTGAGAGTAAAGTTGTTTTTTTCATACCATATTTTCTTTTTTTTTACCGACATTAGAGCGCAAAGGTACGAATAGTTTTTTAATTATGAGTCATGAATTATGAGTTTTTTTTATGAATGTCTTAATTTATGTTAAAAAATGCGGTTTGTCCTGAACTTAAACCCTTAATCAAGCATCATAAATGCTTCCCAACCGGACACTGCCGGAGCATAATCGTTGGTGTAGCGCAACATGCCGGGTGATTTGCCGATAAGAGCATCCCCATCAAATTTCGTGCCGCCCTCGTTGATATAATCTTGCAGGGCAACCATACGCTGTGGCGCGGAGGGGATGATTTGCACGACCGGCAATTCTTCGTGCTTCGTGCTTCGTTCTTCGCAATTGAAAAAGCCGTATTTGGCATAAGTCCGGGCTAATTCGGGCGTTTGCGGAATCAGAAAAGCATAGCCGCAATCTGCCCCCATAGTGTCCAATTGGGAGAGTGCGGCGGTCAAAAGTTGGTGCATATAGCCCTTGCGGCGATACTTGGGATGCGTCATCACACCATATATATAGCGCGCGGGATATTGTTTTTCATCAATTTTCACCTCGCAGGGCAGCATCTGCAAAAAGGCGACCGGGCGGTCGTTCTCCACAGCGATTAAAGCCTCTTCGTTTTTGTATAACTTGTTGAAATACAGGTTGATAAACAGGTCTGTATCGTCCGGGAAACATTGTTTCCAGAGAGCGATGAGTGCGGGTTTGTGTTTGTTTGTTCCTTGTTGTATCATAATTTTGAAATTTTTAGCAGGGGGTTGCAGGTCAAGTCGACAATGGCGACACAAAGCCCTTATTTAACATCAAATCAGGGTGATACGACTCTTTGGCTTTGCGTAGCGACTCGATGCCGAGGTCTTCTTCGCGGTTGATATAGAGGTAGTTGGCGCAGTTGTGTTCGGCGAACTGCTGATTTATCATTGTGAAGCCGCCGTCTACCGCGTAGAGGCTTTTTTCGGCATGCACGCCAAAGGTGTCGGCGGTCAGCGGTTGCCCGTAGGAATAGGCGACCAATTCGCCCTTGATGCGTAGTGCGCCGCCGATTAAGCCCAATTTTTCGTATTCGGAAAAAGCTTTTTCGGTGGCGATATGTTCTTCCAGCAACGAGTTTTCGTGGGTGTTGTTGCCGTCCTGTTCGCACCAGCGGCGATACAAATCCTCGCACTCGGGGATAATCGCCCGCGTGATTGGCACATATTCCCAATCGGGGTAGGTGCGTTTGAATTTGTTGATGTGGTTGCGCTTAGGCTGGTATTTTTTGCCGACCAGCGAAATCAAATTTTCCGAGCGGTAGAGATATTCCGACCACGAGCGGTCGGTGGTGTACGCAAATTTATCCGGCATCGCGGCATCAATGAGCGCAAACATCTCCGGCGTGATGGCATACAGTCGCACCTCCTCACCCCGAAGCGCAGCATCCCGCAAAATCCGCTCAAGGGCTTGCGTCAACCCATCCGGAGATGGAGGAGGAGATTGCGGGTCAAGTCCGCAAAGACAGATGGGAAAGAGGTAGCCCGGCTTTTTGTTTTTTGCCTGAAAGCGGATGTAGAGCCGGTCGTTTTCTATTGCAAAAGTGGTGTCGTAGGCATGTTTCCAGCAGAAAATGTTGGAAAACGAGAAATCGCAGTTGCGAAACATACTTTTGTCGAAAAAAGTCTGAATCAGGTCTTTGTCGTTGATAGTAACAGGCTCAAAATCAAGCATAATTGGGTCAAACAAGTTTATTGGTTGCAGTATCAGGAAAAACTATCGTCGGCTTGAACGTTTTGGCTTCCGCCAAATCCATCAGCGCATACGACATGATAATCACCACATCGCCGGGCAGCACTTTTCGCGCCGCCGCACCGTTCAGGCATATCGTGCCGGAGCCCCGCGCACCCTTGATGACGTACGTTTCGAGGCGTTCGCCATTGTTGTTGTTCACAACGTGAACTTTTTCGCCCTCAATCAGATTGGCGGCATCCATCAGATTTTCATCAATAGTGATGCTCCCAATGTAGTGTAGGTTGGCTTCCGTAACGGTCACGCAATGCAATTTCGATTTAATTACTTGAATCATCATACTTTCCTTAGTGTAAAAACGCCGCAAAGGTAGTAAATAATTTGCTACCTTTGCACAAACAATTGCGATGATGAACCTCCCTGCCGAATTTGTTGCACGTACCAAACAGTTGTTGGGTGCAGAATGGGATGCTTTTGAGCAGGCTTTGAACGCCGACAGCCCTACGAGCATCCGTTTCAATCCGTTTAAAAACCCCTCCCCAACTCTCCCCGAAGGTGAGGAACTTGTGCCGTGGGCTTCCAATGCCTGTTATTTAGCCGAACGCCCGTCATTTACGCTCGACCCGCTGTTTCATGCGGGCATTTATTATGTGCAGGAGGCGGCTTCCATGTCGCTGGAAGGCATCATCGGGCGACAGGTGACGGCTCCTGTGCGGGTGCTGGATTTGTGCGCTGCTCCGGGTGGAAAATCCACACAATTGTCGTCCATATTGCCTGAGGACAGCCTTTTGGTTGCCAATGAGGTGATTAGGACACGTTCCAATATTCTGTCGGAAAACCTGACCAAGTGGGGCAATCCGCACACGATTGTGACCAACAACGCCCCTGCGGAAATTGGTCGGCTCGGTGCGTTTTTTGATGTGATTGTCGTGGATGCACCTTGTTCGGGCGAGGGAATGTTTCGCAAAAACCCCGCTTCTATCGGCGAATGGTCGGTCACCAACGTCCGATTGTGCGCCGAACGACAATGGCGGATTGTTGCCGATGTGTGGGCTGCACTCAAGCCCGGCGGACTGCTTATTTACAGCACCTGCACCTACAATCGCGAAGAAAACGAGGAAAATATCGACCGGATGTGTTCGGAATTGGGGGCTACGGTGGCAGAAGAACCGCGCCGATTTTTGCCGCACCGCACCAAAGGCGAAGGCTTTTTTATTGCAGCGGTGCAAAAAAACTATCATTGTGGACATGACCCGCAATCCAATGAAAAGCAAGGGAGGCATGGTCGGCAGGGGATTGTGGGTCAAGTACCCAACGCCACCGTAGGGTCGCGGTGTGCCGCGACCTTACAAAACCCCGAAAAATTCAGCCTGTTTGAAGACAAAAGCGGGCTGACAGCCATCCCTACAATCAATGTAGCCGATTATGTGTTTCTAAAAGCGCATTTGAAAATTGTGTCAGCAGGCGTGCATCCGGGTGAGATGCGAGGCAAAGATTTCATCCCGGCGCACAGTCTGGCAATGTCCACCGCCCTGAATAGCAATGCTTTCCCTACATGGGATTTGGATAAACCAACTGCTTTGCACTATTTAAAAGCAGAAGCCTTGCAAAACATCCCCAATGATTTGCCCAAAGGGCACGTTTTAGTGCGTTACAAGGGCAGTCCGCTGGGATTTATCAAAAACATTGGCAACCGCGCCAACAATCTTTATCCGCATGAGTGGCGCATTCGGATGGCGGTGGGTTGAAACTTCTTATTTCACTTGATGTGCATCAGAAAACGCAAAATGCACCTGTAACAGCTTGCCGGTGCGCGTATCAGTGGCAAACCCCAAACTATTGAACTCGTCCAGGTCAAACGTCAAGTCAACGGGGGCGCGACGTGGCTCATGCACAACGTAGTCGGCTTCATCAATGCGGTTGCCGTCATACCAGGTCGCGTCGGTGTAAATTTTTCGCCCATCTTTGAGCACCACCACGTTCCAAGTATGATTTCTACCCGCCCACTTTTCAACACGTTCAACTAAAGGATGACCTTCAAATGCCGCTATGGTGGCATCGGTATAGCCATCGCAGACGGCTTTTTTTACATTCGGGTCGTGATATTTCACCACCTTCCCGTAAGCCGCGTAGTAGTCATAATCATACGCAGTGGCTATTTGCAACACAATTTTTTCCACAGCGGCAAAAGCGGGGTCGCGCCTTCGCTCCTCCATTCGCGCTTCTGCCGCATCAAAATTCTTTTTTGTTTGCCTGTAAGTGATAGCATCCAAGCCAACAGAACCGTTGCCACCCGCCCAAGTTCTGCAAACATAAGTAGGAGTTTTCCAAACATATTTGCCTTTGGACACGACCGTAGCTTCAAGGCAGGCATCATCATTTTTGTCGTAGAAAAACCGATAAGTAACATCCGAAGCCGCCTCCCTGTTTTTTGTCAAAAAATCCGACCGATGCTGCTCGGCATAATCAGATGCATATCGGGGGAGATAGCCCTCCGAACTTATCTGTGGGGCAGTTTGTGCCTGCATAGAGGTTGTCAGCAACAGGCTTGTGATTGCTGATAATGATTTGAATGTTGTTTTTGCTTTCATTGTTGTTTATTTTTTGTGCAAAATTACATGAAAATTTTGAGATTTCAAAGCGCAGTGCGTGGTAGATGGCACCCCTCTCCCTCCCTTGTCTGAATCAGGATTTTCAAGATGAAAGGATTGGCAGGATTATTATCAATCCTGCCAATCCTGTTGTCTGAACTTTGATTTTCGTATGATTTTATTGATTTGTATGATTGTTTTAATCATACAAATCAATAAAATCATCTTAAATTTATGGTAGAGACGTGGCGCGCCACGTCTCTACTGCTTCACCACTTTCAAAGTCACATCCTCTATCCGCAGCAGATAAACACCATTCGGTTTGCCTGACAAGTCTATGCGGCTTTCGCGGGTCGTTTGCAGCAATTCGCCTTTCAAGTTGTGCACTTTTATCTCTGCGTTGTTAGCGTTATCCACATACACGATGCCGGTGGTGGGGTTGGGATACACCTCAGGTGTGGATTTAACGGAGCGAACTTCGGTTCCGCCACATTCGTCAAGCTGCGCCTGCAAAGTTGCAATTTGAGCTTGCAAATCGGCAATTTCAGTCTGCAACGTAGTCGTTTCAGTTTGCAAGGTTGTTATTTGCCCTTGTTTGCTTGTGCTGTCTGTTTGCAGGGTGCTCACATGTGTTTGCAGCGCATCTTTTTCACTTTCCAAGGTTGTTATTTGTCCTTGCTTGCTTGTGCTGTCTGTTTGCAGAATGCTCACATGTGTTTGCAATGCATCTTTTTCAGTTTGCAAGGTTGTTATTTGTCCTTGTTTGCTTGTGCTGTCTGCTTGCAATGCTGCAACGTGTGCTTGCAGTTGCGCCAGTAAGTCGTTTTGCACAATGGCATCGGCTCTGTATACCATTACCGTGTAGGTTTGCGTTGTCACGCCGTCTTCTGCGGTTATGACTATCTCGAAATTGTTTTGCCCTACATTGAGTGTTTTTACTCCTGTTCCTGCGATTGTAGAAGTCGATTTGGTGGCTGTGGCTTGAATTGCCAAACTTGATACTGTATTTGCCACATAAACGTTGTATTGAGATGCTGTGCCATCAAAATCAAGGTCGCCTACAGATACGCCAAGGTCGCTGAGCGAGGCATCGGTGCTAACAGGCACGTCAATATTTATGACGGTGTTGTTACCATCGGTCTGCGTGCTCACCGTGCAGCCATTGGCATTGACGTAGCTGACACCAAGCAGACCGTCCGGTGTGGTATCGCCCCATTGTATCGTGATATAATAGGTGCCTTGTCCCGAAAGAATTGTCCCGCCGGTGACCGTCCATTGATAATCCGTTTTGCCCGTTTCGGTTTGATATGCACCTACAAAGCCTGAAACGGGGTTTACTTCGCCTGAAATAGTCGGTATGGGATTGGCACCAATTACAACCGCGCTGTCGGTGGGTGCAGAAGCTGTGCAACCGTTGGCGTTGGTGTAATTGACCGTGATGTGCGCACTGCTCGAAGGTGTGCAATCCCATTTCACCTGCACTTCGTTTGTGCCTTGCCCCGACACAATGCTGCCTTCTGTGGCTGTCCATGTGTAATTGTTCATGCCGCTTTCGGTGATGTAGCTCAGCGTATCGCCCGCAAGAGGATTCATATTGCCGGTGATGGACGATTGCACGGTGGCGATGGTTATCGCTTTGCTCACTGTTCCGCCGCTGTGCGACACGCCCAACGTCCCCGCTGTGGCATCGGCATCCCATCGCACGGTTATTTTGTCGGTATATTGCCCCAAAGTGATGATGCCGCCGGTGACAGTCCAGATATAACCCGTGTTGCCCGATTGGGCGGTGTACGCTTCTTGCGAGTTGGCGCATACTTGTAGTTTGCCCAGAATAATATTGAGGGCTGATAATCCTGCCTCCGCATTGCTCTGCAAATAGGGATAGGTGGTGCCTTCGGCAATATCCCATACAGAGTTGAAATCCCAAGTCATAAACAGGGCTGACAGTTTCATACTTGAGGTAGTCATTCCTTGGGCCGCCGTGTTGGCGGTGCCGCTTTCATTGCCAATGGGGCTTACGCCTGCGCCGGTAATATCTTTGTCGTAGTAGCAGCGGGAAACATTGCTACTGCTTGATACCCTATAGCCAAGTACACCGCCTTGGCTTGCAGAGTTGCCACCAGCAGGGCTGTTACTTGCAGCAACTGTTCCGGTAGCGTAGCATTGTGATAAGGTATTTGTGCCACTTGCCTGATACCCTACCAAACCGCCTGCATAAGAATTGCGCGTGTAACCTGAAGAGTAGGCAGTGGAATTTGCCGTCACATTGCCCGTGGCGTAGTTATTGGCGATAGTACCATCAGTCTGATACCCTACCAAACCGCCGGAGTGGGAAGAGGGGATGCAGTAGCGATAAGTATCACTGTAGTATTGTGAATTTGCTGTTACATTGCCCGTAGCGTAGTTATGGGTGATAGCCCCACCACTCTGATACCCTACCAAACCACCGGAATAGGAGTAGGAGGAGAAGGAGGAGGAGTAGGAGTCACCAGCAGTGGTAATAGCCATTACATCGCCCACAGCATGACTATTGGTAATAGCACCCGTAGCATACCCTACTAACCCACCGGCGTAGGAGTAGCTGTAGGAGGAGGAGGAGGAGAAGGAGGTGGAGAAGGAGGAGATAGTTACCGACACATCACCCACAGCGTAGCAGTTGGTAATAGCACCCGTAGCATATCCAGTCAAACCACCGGTATAAGAAGATGTATAAGAAGATGTAGAAGAGGTGCTTATTGATATATTGCTCGTAGCGTGGCAATTGGTAATAGCACCCGTAGCATATCCTACCAGCCCACCTGCGTATTGAGAACTCCCTGACACAGTCCCTGTAGCATAGCAATTGGTAATAGCACCCGTAGCATATCCTACCAATCCACCAACGTAGGAGCTACCCGAAACATCACCCGTAGCGTGGCAGTTGGTTATGCTACCCCCATTACTATAGCCAACTAAAACGCCTGTACTACCGCCGCTTACACTTTTGCCGCTTGGCACATTTACACCAAGGCTATCAATGCTGCCCCGCAGGTAGCCCACAAAGCCGGCGTAGGTGCTGCCGCTACTCCACAAGCCCTGAATTTCATACCCGCCGCCGTGTATATGCCCGTGAAAGGCGTTTGTGGCATCGCCTATGGGTGTCCACCCACTGCCGCCTCCGCTCAAGAAGGCGGTCAAATCCACATTGTTCATCAGGCGGAAGTGCTTGTCGGCAAACTCTTCGCCCACAAAATTCTGCACGATGCTCAAATCGGTTGCCGTAACAATTTTGTACGGATTTTGCTCCGTACCCGTTCCTCCGCCCGAAAATTGGGCGTTCACACTGTTGGCACCGGCAAACATCATTGTTGCCACACATGCCATTGATAATACTCTCTTTTTCATAACTTTATAATTTTTTAAAATTTAACTTACTATTTTTTCAATTTGGACATGAAAAAAGACGGACTTAAAAATCCGCTTTCTGAGGTCGTAGGAGACCGTATTATATAGTAAGATATGTAAGTCCGCATCGCTGCACACGTTACACATATTCTTTACTATATTTTCTTGAAAGTCCTACGTTTCAGAAAGCAAGAACAGCGTTACGCCATCTTTTAACATGTCTTTTTAGTCATCTATTATTATTGTTGATTATTCGGGCGCAAAAGTAAGAATAATATTTTACATGGCAAGCGGGGAATGAAAATTTTTATAAATTGGGGTTACCCGGAGAAACAACTTTCAGCCCAAGGTTGATTGCTGCTTGGGCTTGGCGGATGTCGTAGGTTACAAAAATGTCCACCGCTGTTGCCTTTGCTACAGCAAGATGCAATGCGTCTAAACTGCGTAGATGACGATTTTGAGGCTCTAAAATTCCGGCAATATCAAAATCTCTACGTTCCACAGGAATCAGTTGAATTTTTTCGAGTGCCAACAAGACATTCTCGCGCTCCAATTCAAGTCTAATAATGGAACGCAAAGCCTCTGTCTTCAATAAATCTGCAGAAACAGGGATATCTTCTAAATCTAAGGAGTCAAAATAGTGGCGTACATCAGCGGAATACTCTTCTTCGAGCACCATCTTTATAAACGCTGATGTATCGAAATAGACTAACATTTTTCCTCCCGCAGATAATTAAGCACATCTGTAGAACTGATGCCGTGTTTATTTTTTTGGAGAGGAATATCCGACATGCGACCACGTGGGGTTTGATTGAGTATGAAAAACCTGTTTCCGGCGAGGCAAAAGAGGTCACTGATGAACTCAGGGTTCACTTTGTCTCTGCGCCGGTCAGTAACGGTGGCGACTTTTTTTTCTGCTGTTAAAATAGTATCCATAATATTGTTTTTTTTGCTGTGACATTTCTGCTGCAAAGGTAATAAAAGTTTCTGAATAACAGAATTTTTTATCCGCAATCCCTGCGCTTTCTAATTTTGCACCAACTTCTTGCAAAATTCTTTGCTCAATTGAGCATTTCCATCATTTCACCCTTACTCGCCCGCCTTCCGAATGCCCCGCAAAAGCCGGTGCATACAAACACTCAACCGTGCAAATGCCGCTTGAATAATCGCCTGCGCGCGTAATCCACACATCATAATCAAAGTTGTACGTCCCTTTGGGCAATGCTTGGATGAAGAAAGTTGTGGATTCGTCTTTTGGTGCCTGATAATACACGATGCCCGGCTTCCATTGCGTGCCGGAGAGTTGATTGACCGGTTCCATGCAGGCGGCTCGCATATCTGTGAGTTGCACGTATTCCATGTCGCGGTCGCTTTTGACTGTCAGGCGGATGGTTACTTTGTCGCCCACTTGGAGGGGGGAAGGGGTTGTGGGTGAAGGGGTTAGGGGTGAAGGGTGGAGGGTGGAGGGTATGAGGGTTTTTGTTACTGATAGGCCTGATTTTGCGGTTTTTGTTGTTTTTATTTTGTTCAGGTCTTCGTAGTATTGCCAATATACGGCACCCCAGGCGGGGGCGTTGCCTGTTTTTGTTACCGTTACTTTGTCGGAAAATATCTTTGGCTCGTTCCACGATTTGCGGATGTAGCCCGTTTTTTCTTTGCTCTGACTGGTTTCTACAACCTGCTTATTGACCGTAATTGTTGCGCCCTGCTCCTTCGACCCTTCACCCTTCACCCAATTACTGCCCGTTGTTAGCAGGGCTTGAATGGCGTTGACCGTTGCCGGAACGCTTTCCCATTCTTGGGTGCGTTTTTGTTGCAGCAGCCAGAGTTTCATCGCGTCCTGCTCTTTTTGCAGGGGGTTGCGGGTCGCGCCCGCAATGACGGGTTCGCTTGCACCCACTTTTTGGAATGCGTCCATGATGAAGGTGTGTACGCTCACTGCGCTTTGCGTCATGAAGCAGTTCATGGTGTTGTTTGCCCAGTACATGCCGAGGTCGGGCTTTTCGGTGGCGTGTTCGCGCAGTGATTTGATGATGGCTTGCGCGGGCAACTTCTGATTTGCCCCCACGAGCACCATTGCGGCAATGGCACGGTCGTACAAATTGGAATTTTTTGCCCAATATTTCTCTGTCAAATTGGTGTAAAAATCGACTGCTACTTGGTTGTCGCCCAATGGGATGTCGTTGTAAAGCCCGCGCACCAGCAGATATTCCAATTCGTAGGTTGAAATGGATTGTGTTTTCTCCCAATTTTTATTGTATTTCTTCAAATCGGCGAAATGCTCTGCAAATTTTTTGTCAATAAAGCGCACCGCCCTTTCTTTCATTGCCTTCACATCTGCCACATTATCTGTCATTGCGGGCTTGACCCGCAATCCCCCGCCGGATTGAGCCATGTCGAGACAGCCCATACTGTAAAGCACCCATTGCGTGATAGAAACATTGCTACTCATGCCCTTAAACCATTCCCAGCCGCCATCTTCCGCCTGTAATTCGCGCAATTTTTCCAATGCTTGCGACCGCACATAATTGGCTTTGTTGACATCCGCCGACACATCCAGTTTAGTCGCCACACTTGCCGCGTAATAGGCTGAAAACCATGAAATTACATCGTCCGTCTGCGGCGCAATCAACTTGGGATATGCCTGCACAGCATATTCAAGCGGGTTGTCGGCAAACTCCAACGTCAGCCGA
>BBRT01000110.1 GCA_001417715.1 Candidatus Symbiothrix dinenymphae | reverse complement strand
ACATCCACACCTTCGTCCCGTAAAAATCGCACCCAGTCAAAATCGCCGTCTTCGGTCTCATACTCCTCCCAATCCCACTCTTCCTCCTCAATCGCAGTGAAAAACGCGTCCCAATCAAACGCGGTGTTGTCATTCAAATAGGCTTCCCACTCAGGGTCTGCCGGCTCATCAGCCAGCAGTTCGGCCTCTTCTTGCAGCTCTTCTTCGGTCGGGTCTTCCATCCAGGCAAAAAGGTCTATTGCATTATCACGGCAATATTTCACCCAATCAAAAACGCCCCACTCATCCAAATAGTCGCCCCACTCCAAATACTTGTCTTCGTTGATTATCAGCCAGTCCCAATCCACCGTGCTGTCCGGAAGCAGATACTGCTCAATCCAGTCATCGCCTACCTCTTCCTCTTCCTCCTCGTCTTCGTCGTCGCCTAAATAATCCTCCATGGACAAGTTTCGCAGCCACCCGCCTGTGTCGTGCAAAACGAAGATAGTGGTGTCGCTTCCTGTACGCAATAGAGACTGTTGTTTAGCCACCGCAGTGAGCACTAATGAATCCACCCCGATATTGTTTTCACGCCAGCCAAAACCGGAAGGTATATTTGCTTCTCCGGTCCCCCCCGCAATATGCCCAATCAACTTCACGCGCGTCTGGTCATAGAAATGCACACCGGAGCGGGCGCTCTGATAATCAAGATTTTCTCCGGTAATCAGCGACAGAGCTTTACCATCTTTGGCAAACCAATGCCCGGGCTTCTCCACCCTAAATTCGTGCACGCCAACAGGCACTTCCAACTCGTAAGTGCCGTTAGCAGCAGTCGTTATAGGCTGCCCGTTAGACAAACACCGGTTGCCGTCTATAGTGAACGTACAGCCTTCCACCGGATAATTACCGCCCTCATACATGACTTTACCCGATACCTTGAACGATGATTTATCCTCAAAATCCGCATTGTTGTAGATATGGCTGGCGGCATTGAAATGGTATGCTCGCGTGGTTGGCGCAAACAGGTGTGCACTTGAGCCTTCGCCCAAACTCGGCGTCAGCGTAAACGAGGTGCCATCGCCCGCGTAGGGTATTGTGTTGAGGATATAGGAGCCGTTCACATCGGTGATGGCTCTGTTCGCCAACAGTGCCGCATTGGGAGCATTAGTTAAGGTATGAAAATCATGTTTGGTATTGCTTGCGGTGCGGACGGCGCCATGGTTTTCGTTGAATGTGGTGCCGCTGGCGGTGGCTGAGGCGTCATAGACCTCATCGTCGCTTGGCTCGTCGAAGCGGTAATAGACTTGCAAGTCTGCCTCTTTGCCGGCTATGAAGCGCCCGTAATCTTGCTTGATTTTGGTCGGCGGCAGGGCTTTTTTCCAGATGCGGACTTCGTCCATGAAGCCGGTGAAACCGGCTACTGAAGCGTTGCTCTTGCCCAGAT
>BBRT01000109.1 GCA_001417715.1 Candidatus Symbiothrix dinenymphae | reverse complement strand
TTTTTGTTGCTTGTTTATGCGCGTTTCCAAGCCGTCCAACCACGATGAGAGTTCCCCAATAGCCATCGCGGCGAGTTCTGCGATATTTTTTCCGTCGATATAATAGTGCAGAGCCTCCCTGTTGAGCCGCTGACCGTGGCATTCGGGGCATTCGGACGTGCTGATGTATTGGTCTGCCCATCTTTGCGCCATGCCCGAATCCGCCTCGTGCTGCATACTGATATATTTGTTAACTCCCTCAAAACTAAGTGAGTAGCCTGCGTGGGCGAAGGCTTCGTTTTTGATTTTCAGACGCTCTTCGGTGCCGTTCATTATTTCGTCCAAAGCCTCTTCGGGCACGTTTTTCATAAGGGTGTGGAGCGTAGCATCGTATTTTTCGAGGATTGCTTCTACTTGCCAGAAAATCAGCGCGTTGCGATATTTCCCCAGCGGCGCGATGCCCCCCTCATGCACGGTCAGTTTGGGGTTGGGCACCACCTTTTCCATGTCAATATTATTGACCGTGCCGATGCCTTTGCAGCGCGGACACGCCCCCTGCGGCGAGTTGAACGAGAAATTGTGCGGTGCCGGCTCGCTGTACGAAATGCCCGTTGTTGGGCACATCAAATGCTTGCTGAAATAGCGCACATCGCCCGATTCCTGCTCCAAAACCATCATCAAACCCTCGCCAAGTTTCATCGTGGTTGCCAAACTTGCCTTGACACGGTCTGCCTGCTCCTCAGTTACTTGTAACTTGTCCACAACCACCTCTACCGAGTGATTTTTGTAGCGGTCGAGTTTCAGCATCGGGCGAATTTCCATCAGTTCGCCATCGACACGCACGTTTATAAAGCCCTTTTTGCGCAGCGCATCAAACAATTCCTTGTAATGCCCCTTGCGATTTTGCACCACCGGGGTCAGCATATAGATTTTTTGCCCGGCATATTTCTGCATGATGAGTTCGAGAATTTGCTCCTCAGTGTAGCGCACCATTTTTTCGCCGCTCATGTAGGAATGCGGTTCGCCGGCGCGGGCAAAAAGCAACCGCAGGAAGTCGTAAATCTCCGTTGTAGTGCCCACCGTGGAGCGCGGGCTGCGGTTGGTGGTCTTCTGCTCAATCGAAATCACAGGGCTTAGACCCGTGATTTGGTCTACATCGGGGCGTTCCAAACCGCCCAAAAACGAGCGCGCGTAGGACGAAAACGTCTCAATATACCGCCGCTGCCCCTCCGCAAAAATCGTGTCGAATGCCAGCGACGACTTGCCGCTGCCACTCAACCCCGTGATTACAGTCAATTTATCGCGCGGAATTTTCACATCCACATTCTTCAAATTGTGAACACGCGCCCCCTGTATGTCAACAAATGTTTCGTGAGCCATTTTTTTTTCGTATTGGGGTGTAAAGGTAGGGAAAAGCTATGCGTGATGAATACTTAGGGAACCAAGGGG
>BBRT01000108.1 GCA_001417715.1 Candidatus Symbiothrix dinenymphae | reverse complement strand
CGCCGTCTACGACGGTAACGTTGACGCTATGCTGAACGCGATAAAGGTTTTCCTCGCCGGAATCCCTTATGACATAGTGCCACCCGAAAAGGAAGTCTATTTTCAAGCGGCGGTACATCTGATATTCAAAATGCTCGGCTTCGATTGCCGACCGGAGGTAAAAATCTCGGCGGGCCGGATCGACTCAATTGTCGAGACGCGGAACTTCGTCTACTGCTTCGAATTCAAACTACACGGCAGCGCGGAAGAGGCTTTGGCGCAGATCGACACCAAAGAGTACGCTTATCCGTGGACGGGCAGCGGCAAGAAGGTCTTCAAGGTCGGGGTGAGCTTCGACTTCGACAAGAGGAACATTGATCGGTGGGTAGTGGTCAGCGGATAAACGCCAAACATGGGGCGATACAGTCCCAACGTTTGTGTAAATTTCTCGGCTGGACTGTAGTTATTAATTAGTAGGAGGTCAGAATGTCGTAGATGTGGTTGGACGATTTTGTCATCTGTTTTTCTATGTTATCTTTTTAGGTATTTATATATTATTGAGCCAACCCTTAAAATTGTAGGAGAGATATATTATGTCCGATATAGAACGCCGCCGCGAGCTTGCCGGGCAGCTGGAGGCCGTCTGCAACGACATCCGCGTTATGGAAGAAGTGCGGGCACCGCTGACCGACCAACCGTTTTAAAAACGCGGAGCTGGAGGTTCACGGCATAAAAAATAGGATAAACAATGACCAGCGCGATATTGAGCGGTTGATGAACAATATCCAACAACTCGGCCAGCGTAAACCCACGAAGAGCGACGAGCGTAACAGCAAAAAATGCTATGTTGTATTGTTATGTAAATCTATCGTTGTAACTCCTTGAAAATCAACGTCTTACGTATGTCGCATAATGTACCTTATGTAAACTCGATCGTCATAACCCCCCAAAAATCAACGGGTTACGGCACCGCTCGGCCCGCTTTGGCTTCCCCGGCACCCCGCCGCAAAACATCACACGTATAAGAGATTTTCAAGTAATCGGCTATCACGCTCGCGAGTTCTTCTACCGGTTGATAGTCCCGCTCTTTTGACGATGGAACAGGAAGAACGACATCAACTTTTTTTAGTTCTACAAAATTGTCCAAGAATGGCTTTATCATCTCTAATATTTTGTAAACATTCTCGTATTTGCTACGATACTTTAATTGAAAAACAAGCTCTCCCAATTCTGTCCTTATAGAAAAAATAAAAATCTTTTATTATTGTAATTTTGATTGTTGTAACTCCCTGAAAATCAACGTGTTGCTGTGTTTTTATGTGGGTTGCGCTAGCCCTCCCCCGCTCTGCGGCGGTCTTATCAGCACCCCACCACCGTCACCGGCTTCCCATCCGCCGTTTCCTCCCGCATATAAATCTTCTCGTCCCAACTTCTTCCGGCGGTCTTGTCGAAGAGAACCAACCACCCGACGTCTGATCCGAATTTATCCATGTAATCGCGTATC
>BBRT01000107.1 GCA_001417715.1 Candidatus Symbiothrix dinenymphae | reverse complement strand
GCCGTCATTGGCGCGACTGCCCACCATGAGGCGATAATAGCCCTCGTCCAACGTCAAATGAGCCGGAAATTTTGCCAACAGCGCATTGCCTTCATAGTTCAGGGTTTGAAAATCGCCATTTTTGAACACCGCCAGCGTGAAATGCGACTCGTAGCCCGGCTTCACGATGTTTCCAAAAACATTGTTGGTGAGTGTCAATCGGGCTTGCGGCAGGTTTGCCTGTGCCCCTTCTGCGGGGTCAAAAAACACGTCAATCCATTGTCCGGCAGCATAATACTGCGGCTTAGCGGTGGCGGTTTCGATGCGGGCGGGGATATTATTGTCGCGACACATCGCCACAAACAGGATGTTGCGCGACCGTTTGTCCGCAATCCCCAATTCGTATGCTCCACGCGGCGTAATCATGCAATTGTAATAGTTGTCCGCATCGTTAATCCAGATATTTTCCTGTATGTAGTCAATAATTTGCTCCGCAGTCAGTGCCGAATCCACGTCAAAATAGCCTCTCCATGGCGTTATCAATTCATTTCCGATGCGTGGCGAAAGGATGTAGGGCGCAATCAAATTCGATGCTATGTGTGTCATCGTTGTAGAATCTTCCAGATGGTTTCGCAAAAAAGCAGCGGGTGTATCGCGCAAGTCCTTGGCTCGCAACGATGCTAAAAATGGGAAAAGGTAAGGATTTTGCTTTGCCGTTCTCAGAAATTCGCTGATTTCCTCCCAATTACCTTGCGACAATTGCAAATATTTCCACACATCCACTCGGTCTAAATTCGTTTCCTCCGCCAATTTGTAAGCCGTGGTGTGCGTGGCAAAAGTGGTCATATAGGCATTGCGAATAGAATCTTCGCGAGTCAAACGGACAACATTAGCCGCAATTTTTTCCGGCGACACTTCTGTAACAGACCGTGCAGGAGGCACACTGATGACATAATTTTCACTGTAAACATCGCCCCCCATTCGGTCTAACCGCACGACCGTCAGCGAATCTGTCAGCTCGGATTTTTGGTAACCATAAACGCCGTCTTTGTCCGCCCAAACGACCAAATCGCCCATGCCGGAAATGATGGACGTTTCACCCTGTTTATTAGTCACATTGCTCGAAATGGGGTACAACTCAGCATAATTATAGACTTTGAACTGCACCCGAGCACCCTCAACAGGCTGGTTTTCCGTATCAAGCACCAGCACATTCACCCTGCGCGTATGTGTGTAATTGCTTGTGAGATTGATGATTGAGTAGA
>BBRT01000106.1 GCA_001417715.1 Candidatus Symbiothrix dinenymphae | reverse complement strand
AAATGCCGATTTTGTCTCCTGTTTTTCGGTCGGGATAATTTTCCTGAGGACCGCGACCATACCAATCTACCCGGTTCAGACTTTTATCCAATGTCATGGTGAGACCGATACGGGGGAACCACAAGGGCATTCGTCCCTCCGGTTTTAGCGTGTGCCGGAGGATTATTTTCCCGTCGCCGCTAATGGTCAAATCGCTTTCGCTGCGGATGCCATATTCACTTCGTCCGAACAGGGATATATCTTCTATATGCACACGGATATTTCTGTCGTTTTTCTCCACTTTAAACGCAATGGGTTGGTGTACCAAACTGTTTACGCCTGCCGCATACATTTCTGAGGCAAGGTTTTCTCCAAAACCTTCCTTCCGGTTGACCACATATTCTGTTTTCGAATTCCATTCATCCAATTCATTGGCTAAGGGCGCACGCCATAAATTCAGTTCCAACGGCGAACGCAGCAGTTCCTTGCCCTTAGATACGATAGATACCAATTGCCCTTTCTTTTTGTCGAAAGTATAACTGAAATGGGTGCCGGAAACAATCACTTGCTCGGATGTTTCCGAGTAAGTCGGCGCAGGAAGATTGGTGTTTGCTTGAGTGTCGGCTTGGTTTTTTGCTTGACCAAACCAGGGTAATTCCAATTGGTCCCAAGCCACTTCGTGTCCGGCTTTTGCCCAGATTTCGTCTTGTGTCAGGGACGAAGAAATTAAAATGCGATATTCCTTTCCTGCTTCTATGGTTGGCTTCGTAAAAGGAATGTGGATGATTTCTTTGCTTAGCGGTGGCGTTTTCAAATTCAACTCGCCCTGTTGCAGGATGCCACCGTCAGCCTCCAAGAACCATTGTGTCCGGTAATATCCGGCATCCAGAAAATGGTTTCTGTTCCATACTTCGACGGCTCCTTTTCCGGCATCGTGCAGGGAAAAGGCGAGCGGTTGCACGGTTTTCTTCATTTGCCACATTTCCGGTTGCGGTTTCCGGTCGGGTCCAATGCTGCCGTAAGTGCGGGCACCTATGCCGTAACTGAAAAAAGTACCTTCGTTCTGTTCCTTTTCAAAATCCAACCAGAGTACGGCTTTTTGCGGGTCGTATTGGTTTATGTCCAAAGCCTCGGTGAAGATGCCGACATTATCCAGCAAGGCATCGCAGATATAGACCGATGTTTCCTGCCCGTGTAATTCCGCATTGCGTCCGATATTTACCGGAAAAGGGAAATTGCGAATGTTTCCCGAAACTTTGCCGCTTGCTTTCTGCGCTCCATCAATGTAGAGACTCATCTCTTTTCCGTCGTAAACAGCCTTGATGTCGTGCCAGCGGTATTCCCAATCCGCCGGAAGCGGGGCGAAAATGGCATGTTTTTTATTCGTATAAATGTAAAATTCCAGAGAATCTTTGCCTTTTTGCTGTATGCCGAACTGATAACTGCCTTTGGTCAAGTATGCCCCGCAACTGCTGCTTAACTTGCGGGGATAGACCTGCAGTGTGAGTGTCAATTGGTTGGAGGTGATTTCGACATTG
>BBRT01000105.1 GCA_001417715.1 Candidatus Symbiothrix dinenymphae | reverse complement strand
CGGAAGAAAAGATGAAGGCACCGCCTGTCTACCTCGTCAGTGATAATGCCGGCACCATCGCCAAAGCCGTGAAGGATAAAGGATACACACATTTGCGCGATGTGGGGCACACATTAGCCCTGTGCGTTGAGCGAGTCTATAAAAAAGTAGACGCTTTCCAAGCTTTCACCAAAGCGATAGGCAAAGTAAAATTTCGGGAGATAATGCGTCCGGTAGGCTACTTGCTGCCACCCAAACAACGAACAATTGCCCGTTTTATGAATCTTTCCGCGAGTACCGATTGGGCAAAAAAGATGCTCTCCGCATTTCCCCGACTGACAGCGGGAGAGAAAAAAACATTCAAATTTCTCTTTAAGCACGTTTCAATCATCACCGAGCTAAACATCCTCTTTGAAGCCATTAACAGCATATCTAAAACATTAAAGAACAAAGGATTATCACACGAAAACATCATGCTCTGCCTTGCGAAAATGGAGCCATTACTGCTTTGTCCATGCCAAAGAGTGGCCGCAGTAGCCCAAGCCTGTATGGACTATCTCAACGAGGAAAAAGGCAAGTTGACGGACGAAAAAACGGTGTGGAGTGTTTCCTCCGATATTATCGAATCACTTTTTGGCGATTTCAAAGCTCGCAAGTCGCCTAATTCATTGAATGGGATTACCAAGCTGGTTTTTATAGTGCCACTTCGAACAAAAATAGATGCGAAGACCGGCATGTCCAGCATCAACTTCAAGAGCACCTTAGAAAATGTTTGCCTGAAAGAATTAGATACATGGCAAGAAAAAAATCTGACTGAAAACCAGACAGTTAAAAGAAAAAAAACGCTGTTGGCTGCGTAGGAAAAATAGAGAACGGTTTGAACACCCTACCCTACGGGATGCAGGGTGGAGGTGAGGATTGGCTTTTCTACCGAGCTATAATCCCTACGGGATAAAAGGCTATGTATATTTGTCCCTACGGGATAAAACACCGTTTGCGAAATAATAGCACCTGAAAAAAAGATTTAGCCTCATTTCATTTTCACCTAATTTTCACCTAATTATCTTAACAGAACAGGGAGTGTTGTCTCACGAGGATTCGAACCTCGACAGGCAGTACCAAAAACTGCAGTGCTACCATTACACCATGAGACAATCGTTTTTTTTTTCTTTTAAGCGGCTGCAAAGGTAACTGTTTTTTTTTTACCGTGCAAGTGTTTTCTGCGTTTTTTTATTGGGCGGTTCCGGGTTGGCGGCCAGCGGGATGTTTTTCAGTATTGCTTTGAGCAAATCCCACCACTTGCTGACGGTGGCGATTTCCAGCCGCTCTTCCGGCGAGTGGGCACCCAAGATGGTGGGTCCGCACGACATCATATCCAACAGTGGATTTTTTTCTTTGAAAAGTCCGCATTCTAATCCGGCGTGAATACTGATGATTTTGGGGTCGTCGCCGTACAATGTTTTGTAATATTTTTTGCCGATTTTCAAAATTTCGGATTCCGGGTCAGGCTTCCACCCCGGATAGCCTTCGGTGGTCTGCTCTTCGGCGGATGCCAAACGGAAGATGATGCCCATTCGGGTGACCAAATCCTCTTTTGCCGAACTGGAAGCACTGCGCTGACTGGTTGTAACCACGATTTTTTGATTTTCCCGCATTTTGATGGATGCCAAGTTCGTGGATGTTTCCACCATTCCGGGTATATCCTGATTCCATGAAATGGCACCATGCGGCAAGGCATAAAGCGCATATATCAAATCTCTTGTGGCCTTTTTATCAATCACTTGCGGCGGCGTGTGCACGGTGTTGATTTGCAGTTGAAGTTCGCGGTCTTCGGCGGGCAATTCCGCTATCAGTTCGGTTTGCAGGATGTTGAGAAGGGCTACCGCTTTGTCTTTGAACGCAACCGGTACGCCCACGATAGCCTGTGCTTCCCGCGCAATGGCGTTGTGTAAATTGCCGCCGTCGATGTCGGCGATAAAAATTTGCTCGTTTCGCATCAATTTATACAGGTAGCGCGCCAAAATTTTGTTGGCATTGCCCAATTCCCGGTGAATATCGCTGCCCGAATGCCCCCCTGTGAGTCCTGAGACTTTCAATTCGAACCAAAAATACTTCGACGGAGCCGGCTCCCAGCGGTAGGTGAAAGTGCCGCGAGTGTGTTTGCCGCCGGCGCAACCGATGCAAAACTCTCCCCATTCTTCGCTGTCTAAATTGAGCAAAATGTCGCCTTTCAAAAATTCGGGTTTGATGTTGTTGGCACCGTTCAATCCGGTCTCCTCATCGGTGGTAAACAGGGCATTGATGGGTCCGTGTTCGATGTCCTTCGCCGTCAGGATGGCTAAGGCGGCTGCCATACCGATGCCGTCGTCGGCTCCGAGTGTTGTGCCGCGCGCTTTTACCCAGCCATCTTCCACGTATGTTTGAATAGGGTCGTTCTCAAAATCAAAAGTCATGCTGTTTTTTTCGCACACCATATCCACATGCGACTGCAAAATCACTGTTTTCCGCTTGTCAAACCCCACTGTCGCCGGTTTACGAATAATCACATTGTCCGCAGCATCCTTTTCTGCCTCCAAACCATGCTCCTGTGCAAAATCTAATAAGAACGCAACAATTTTGCCTTCTTTCTTGGAAGGACGCGGCACAGCGGTAATTTTGTCGAATAAACTCCACACCTCAGCCGGGTGTAAATCCTTTATTTTCATGTTATTTAATATTAAAATAAATTAAAACTCCATTTGAACGCACAAAATTACATAAAAATTATGGAATATCAAGAAAAAACTTCGAAAAGTCAAAATTTTTTTCTACTTTTGCAGCCCGATTTATGAAATTATACAGATAATTATGAATAAGAGAGTACACATTTTTTTGGAAATTCTCGCCGTAACAGGCGTGATGCTGGTGTTTACGCAGTGTGGTAAAAAAGGGGTCGAAACGACGTCCGAAGGTGTTGTGGTTGCGGAAGGTGTCCCTTCCGAGCTGCTCCCGTTGGCGTATGTGGATGCCGACACGCTCCTCAAACAATTGAATTTCTACCTGCAATTGGTGGATGGTTATGAGACGAAATTGGCGAAACAAAATGCTTCGCTGAGTGCTTCCGGGCAAAAACTTCAAAATGAGATGATTGCATTTCAACAGAAGGCGCAAAACAACGCTTTTTTGAGCCAGGAACGGGCACAACAAGAGCAAGCACGCATTCAAAAGATGCAGGCAGACCTCGAAAAACGGGCAGAACAGGTGCAGCAGGAGTTGGCTCAGGAGTCGCGCAACATCCAGCAGCAGCTAAACGATTCGCTCGCAAAAGGTATCAAGGAGTTTAACACTCCGCAGAGGTACCAAATGATTTTCACCAAGTCCGCTAACAGCACCATTTTATATGCGGACGAACGCTACAACATCACGCAGGAAGTAACCGAGTTTTTGAACAAGCGATTCAAATAAAAACCCGTTGTGTAGCACTCTATGAAGCAACTTTCACTAATATTGATGCTACTGACTGTGAGTGCCCTTTATGCACAATCGCCCAAAGTGGAGATGCGTGCCGTGTGGATTACGAGCATTTTTTCGCTCGACTGGCCTCAAATTCCGCATAAAAATGCAGCCGATATTGAACAGCAAAAAGCCGATTTTGAAGAGATTTTGGATAAGCTGAAAGTCGCCAACTTCAATGTGGTGCTTTTGCAGGCTCGGTTGCGCGGAGATGTGATTTACCCTTCCCAATTTGAACCACAGGCTGCCAGTATTGCTTCCAAAAACACGACCAGCCATTACGACCCCTTGTCTTTTGCGATAGAAAAATGTCACGAGCGCGGATTGGAATGCCATGCGTGGCTTGTGACCTATCCGCTGGGGCGAGATGCCTTTTCGACGACCGGCCAAAAAACCAAAGATTTCGTCAAACAGCATAAAAATGAGGTCTATTTAGACCCCGGCAACCCTAACACGAACAAATATCTGTTGCATCTCGTCAACGAAATTGTAGTCAAATATGACATTGACGGGATTCATTTGGACTATATTCGCTACCCTGACCGCAGTTTCCCGGACAATTCCACCTTCCAACAATACGGAAAGGGCGCGAATAAGGCGGACTGGCGCACAGCAAACATCAATCAGTTTGTTTACCAACTCTACGACCAGGTGAAAGCGCGAAAGCCATGGGTACAGGTCAGCAGTTCCGTCATCGGGAAGTATGACCACCGCATTGAGCCCGAACGCCACTATATGACGGCTGTGGATGTGGGGCAAGACCCCGAGGATTGGTTGAAAAAGGGGAAACACGATTTTATCGTCCCCATGATGTATAACAAGGGCAATCTCTTTTTCCCTTATGTGGATGATTGGCAACACCGCGGCCACGGCAGACCGATTGTCGTGGGTCTGGCGGCATACAATTTAGACCGGCGAGAGGGCAATTGGACACTTCACGACCTGACGGCACAGCTGGATGACATCCGCAAGCACAAAATGGGCGGTCACGCATTCTACCGCCTGAAGTATCTGACAGACAATACCAAGGGCATTATGAATAAACTCGTCAACGATTATTATTCCTCCCCTTCGCTATTGTCGCCCATGATTTGGTTGGATGCTACCAGACCGTTGCCACCGCACGAGGTGGAAGGCGTGCGCGAGGGTGATTTTCTCAAACTCAGCTGGGAAGCGGTGAAACAACCCAACAGGAAAAAAGTTTTTTACAACATCTATTGTTCGCCCACCTCCCCCGTTGACACAAGCAATGCAGCCAATTTACTCGCCACCCGCGTCGAAGGCTCGGCAGTGTTAGTGCCAATAGACTCCACCATAGAGCGCGGCGATTATTATGCAGTAACCTCCTACGACCGCTACCACAACGAGAGCGAGCCATCAGTGCCGGTCTATTTTGTAACAGGGAGGTTTGAGAAATGAGGTTTGATAAAAATCGCGGCAAGGGTAAGCATTTTTTTTTTGAATGGCAATGCAAAATTAGCTGTTCCGCATTTTTGGGCAAGTTTTTCCTGAGTTAATCCCTTATTTCTGCGTAATTCTTGCAGCATAACACCCACTCTGAATGTTTCAAATTCTTCTTCATATTGCTCCCTTGGGGCTGTTCCCCGTGCCCCATACTGACTTTCCAAGTGACTTTCAAACGAAGTCAAATTGCTATTTATTTCCTTTTTCATCAAAATATTGTTTTTTAAGTTTCTCTGCTTTCTCTATCTCACCGGGAGGTGTTTTCTGCGTTTTCTTTTGAAACCCATTGACAAGTATTACAAGCTGTCCTTCATCGAAAAAACCAAAAACACGATAAATATCAGAACCGACTTCGACACGTACCTCATAAAGCCCGGTAGAATTTGTTATGTGCTCAAAATATTTCTTTGGCACCTGTTCTACGGTGGCTATAAGCCCCAAAGTCCAGTTAAACTTTTTCTGAACTTTAACGTCTAATGTATTAAAAAAGTCAAGATAATACGTTTTGTAATAAAATATTTTTCTTTTATGTTCTTCTCCCATTGGTGCATTTATTTTTCGGTGCAAATGTAAGCATTATTTTTTGAATAGCATGCAAAAAGTGAAAAAAAATTTTAACCTCATTTTTTGTTTGTGCTCCGGGATAGTATTGCAAATTCCAAATTTATGCGTACCTTTGCAGCCCGAAAGGAGAAAAAAAAATACAAATAAAAATTATAAAGCACAATGAAACAAGGACTTCATCCGGAAAATTATCGTCCGGTCGCATTCAAAGACATGTCTAACGAGGATACATTTATCACCCGTTCGACCATCAACGCCAAAGAAACCATCGAAATCGGTGGCGTATCGTATCCTTTGGTGAAAATTGAAATCTCGAACACATCGCACCCATTCTTCACCGGCAAACACAAATTGGTGGACACTGCCGGTCGTGTGGACAAGTTCAAATCGCGTTACGGCGACCGCTCAAAGAGATAAATAATCGGGTCGCCCACACGCGGCAAAGCGATAGCGCACGGAAACTCCGGACGCCCAATCTTATACCCCATAAGGACAATGTGCCTTGTTTGGGGTTATGTTTCTTGTAAAAAATCCACATGCCGTCGTAAAAGACCCGCACATAGTTATAGCGATTTTGCTTGGCACTTTCGCCTTTGTAATGCAGTATTTTTTCCGGCAGATAATAGTTTTTGTAACCCGCCTGTTTGATGCGCCACGAGAGGTCGGTGTCTTCCCAATACATGAAAAACGTTTCGTCAAAACCGCCCGTCGCTTGTATCGCTTCGGTTCGCATCATCATGAACGCTCCGGCGAGCACGTCCACCTCATGCACCTGCTCGCGGTCTAAATAGGTTAAATAATAATGTCTTGTAAAGCCCAATAGCTTACACAGCGACACCCACAGCGTTGGAAAACCGCGTTTGGACTCCGGCAAATAGGCTCCGTTTTCGTTGTACATCGCCACTCCCACCCCACCGGCATTGGGATGTTCATCCATAAACCGGCAGACATTGGCTAAGGTGTCTTCGCCAACCACCGTGTCGGGGTTGAGCAACAGCACATAATCCCCTTTGGCTTGCCGTATGCCGATATTATTGGCTTTTGCAAAACCGAGATTGTCCTTGTTGAAAATGAATTTTACCTGTGGAAACAGCGATGGCAAACAGGCTTGCGAACCGTCTGTAGAGGCATTGTCAATCACGATACACTCCGTATCAGCCATCATGGACGATGCTAACACAGAGTGCAGACATTGTTCTAAAAACGCCTTAACATTGTAATTAACAATGATAACAGACAGTTTCACGAATGTTGAAAATTACTTTTTCTTCTTCGTCCCGCCGGCATTGACTTCCGCAATGAGTTTCAGAGCCTTTTCGTACTCTTTCAGTTGAGCCGGTTTCAATTGGTCACTAATGGACGCAATTTCAGCCGCTTTCGTTTGCACCTGAACAGCCAATTCCTGAAATTTCTTCGGGTTTTTGCTGATGTTGTTGAACGCTTCGCCATAGCTTTTTGCCAATGCCTTAAACTCTTTTAAGGCTACAGCCGGCACCACAGCGGGGGCTTCTGCTTTGGCACACGCGATGGAGTCTTTTTTGGCACAACACGCGGCTGTGTCTTTTTTTGCACAACACGCTGTGGTTGTGTCTTTTGCGCAACATTCAGAGGCAGAGTCTGCCTTCTTTGTTTTGTTGCAAGCTGCCAATGACATTGCCACGGCTGCTACGAGTAAAATACTTTTTGCTTTCATTGTTGTTTATATTTTTTATTATCAATTATTTACCTGAAACGATTTTCCACACGCCATCTTTTTTGACGTACTGATTTTTTTCTTCTTGCTCGGAACCATCGCCGTAGATGAGTTTACCGGTCACTCTTGCACTTTCACCATCTTCTGTGATGATTTCTTCCAGCACTTCATAACTTTTGAGTCCATCTTTGGCTTCAAAAGTCTGCTTTGCTTTGTCTGCAAAAACCTTAACGGCTTCCGCCACCTCTTCGGGTGTGTCCCTGTCGATGTTGTCCAGATTGGCAAAATACAACTCTATGCCTTTTTCAAAATCTCCCTTTTGAAATTGTGCATAGATACTCTTTTCGATACTTGCAGGAGTTTCAGCTCCACCACAACTCGTTGCGCCAAAGACCATTGCGATGGCTGCAACTACTAAACTCATTGTTTTTTTCATAAATCTCTATTTTAAAAATTATATATAAGCGAAAATTCGCCATTTTTGTAAATATCCGACGGTAATATATATATGCCCGAAAACATCGGAACATTGTATAATTCACTGCGGCTGCCATTCGTAATATCCTTTCCTTCAAGCAGATAGATGTACCAAACAAACTCTGTGCAATACATCTGTGTTGAGTCGCCCAACAGATAATCATGGTCGAACAAAATACCTTTCTGCAACAGCCTCAACGCCTGCCCTGCCGCCTGTGCGGGGATGTTCGTCGAATCCGACAACCGATACACTGCGCCGTATTGCGCTCGGTCTGCCGAAAAAAACTCCTCCGGACTATCCATTTTGATGCGGTCAACAGTTTCTCCGGATTCCCTTTCGCCGGGTGTCAGATGAACAATCCTGAAACTCGAATCCTGCCTGACCACGACGCCCGAATGGCTGTACAACCCCTCTGTGTCGGCAGAGAGCACCGCCTCCGACTTCACGCCCAAACCGCGCCTGAACACCAAATCGCCCTCCGCAAAATCAATCCGGCTCACATCCACACCTGTTTTTCGGTCGTTACTTGCATTGAAACAACCGCCAAAGAGCAATATACTCATCATAAAAAAGGTTGCGACACTGCGATTAACCATCATTCATCCGTTTGAGAGTGAGCGAAAAACGGGACTCGAACCCGCGACCCCGACCTTGGCAAGGTCGTGCTCTACCAACTGAGCTACTTTCGCGTTTGCGGTTGCAAAGGTAACACTTTTTTTTGGATTGTGCAAGAAAAAATTTAACGAAGCCGGTTTCATTTGCTTAGTGCTGCGAGTTTTGCTTTCAACCCTTTGCAGGCCAAATAGATACCGGCAGCGATGAACGGGATGCTCAGCCATTGCCCCATATCCAATGTCATATTGACCTCAAAACTTTCTTGCACGTTTTTCAAAAATTCGATGAAGAAGCGCGGCAGAAAAATACCTATTAAAAACACACCGAAAATCAGCCCCGCGTAGTTGTAATCTTTGCGCTTCCAATACATCCACATACAGATACAGGATGTCAGGACGTAGAAAAACATCTCATAAATTTGCGTGGGGTGCGATGGTGCCGAAAAAATTGGCTCCATCCCGCGCCGCATATACGCCAAATTTTCGGTGAAGCGAAAGCCCCACGGCTTATCTGTGACGTGTCCGTAAATCTCGTGATTCATCAGATTGCCGAGGCGAATGAACGCGGCTGTGAAGCCTACGGGTACTACCAAGCGGTCGAGTACCCACAGCATCGACTTGTTGGTCACCCATTTGCAATAAAACCACATCCCGATGATGATGCCGAGTGTGCCACCGTGACTGGCAAGCCCACCTTCCCAGATATATAGTATTTTCCACGGATATATGAAATATTCGCTCTCCTTATTAATGAAGTGTTTTCCTGTATCTGAAATAGCAGAAAAATCTAAAATATTATAAAACAGGCAATGTCCCAATCGGGAACCGACGATAGTCATGGCGATGACGTACAAAAACAGTTTCTCGAACCATGGCTCCGGCAACTTTTCGCTTTGCCACTGCTTCCAAACGAGCCACGACCCTATGGCAAAGCCAAGTGCGAAACAAATGCCGTACCAACGCACCTCTCGACCCAAAAACGGAATCGAAAAGGCTACCGGGTCAACTGTCCAAGTGATGAATGATAGCATAATTGTGTGTGTTATGCCGAAAGCGGTAGTACCGAAACAAACGAGCGGTCGTTTCTGCGTTTGCGGAAGACCACTGTGCCGGGGACGAGCGCAAACAGCGTGTGGTCTTTACCGATGCCAACATTTTCGCCCGGATGGTGTTGGGTGCCACGTTGACGGATGAGGATGTTACCTGCCTTGCAGAGTTCTCCACCAAAAATTTTCACGCCCAAGCGTTTGCTCTGCGATTCGCGACCGTTTTTTGAACTACCGACTCCTTTTTTGTGTGCCATTTTTGTACAATTTTAAAAATTAGAGTTTAATTTCTTTTATCACGATTTGAGAAAATTGCTGCCGGTGACCGTTCAATTTGCGGTGACCTTTTCTCCTTTTTTTGTGGAAAATCAGGACTTTGTCGCCCTTCACCAGGTTCTCCACTACTTCTGCTACCACTTTCGCGCCTTCAATAAGGGGCGTTCCGATGGTCACTGTGCCGTTATTATCGGCTAATAAAACTTTTTCAAACTCGACCTGCGAGCCATTTTTTGCTTCAAGGTGGTGTACAAACAACTTTTGACCTTTTTCAACTCTGAACTGTTGACCTTGAATTTCTACAATTACATACATCTGTTTTCTAAATTTAACAGGTTATGCCCGGGGGTGGAAACGCACTCACGCCTCTCTTTTCTAACCCTTAAAGAACTTTTCGGGCGCAAAGGTACAACAAATTTTTGAAATGCACAAATGTTTTTGGCAAAAAAAAATAATTTCGAGTGCTATGAAAAATCGCCGACGATTGTTCAGGTTATGCAGGGAATTGTCCGGCACAATATTGCTGTCCCGCAGGGACAAAATGTTGGTAGAAATCGGAAAACACCCTCTACACCCCACCGTCCCGTTAGGGACGGAATGTGATACACCGACATTGATATTTCGTGCCTACGGCACGAAGGAGGTGGGGTGATGGGCTTTTTCTACCAATATTTTGTCCCTACGGGACAGCAATATCGTGTCATGCAATTTCCGGTAATTTTAAAATTGTTTTTATCCCGTAGGGATAAAAACAGAACGCAAAAATTTCATCCGATTATAATCTTTTTGACACCCCACCCTACGGGATGCGAGCAGAACGGCATGAGGTTTCTTGGCTGTGGATAGTGATACACACAAGATATCTTTCCACACAAATAACGGTAGAACCATATATTTTAAAAAGTTACTTGTTATCTTTTCAGCATTCTAAACCGTTCCTGCAATTCTTCTATTCGGTTGAGCAACGCATCAAACGGCAAAGAATCGCCGTAAATCATAGTGTTTTGCATTTTTTCATAGTCTTGCTGCCAATCGTCAAGCACTTCTGCTGGCGGAACGAGGCAAATGCGGCGGCGTATATCCTGCGAATAATCCACTCCGTTTATGCGGGTGAAAACTTCGCGGTGGTGGTGTATCGTGTTCCAAAGTTCGTGGTTGGTAATGGCTTTCGTGGCAAAATCTTTGTCCATCATTTTTTCCAAGTCATACAAATGCCGCGACTTGCGGTTGGCAAGCATTCTGCCGCCACCCGTAAAAATCTCGTGCAGCAAAAAGGCTTTTTCCAAAAAGGTTTTTTCCGGCACAGCCGTAATAATTTCAGATTTGACAAGGGCTGTGTCAATGTCAAAATTCTCGGAAATTAAACTTTTGACTTCGCCTTTGGCAGTTGGCTCAATCAGCGACCTTGCACCGATTTCAAGCACAATTTCCGCTTTCAAATAGGACTGTTCATCGAACAGCGATTGGTAACGAATAAAGATTTTCCGCGGTTCGGGATAGGTTTTGTCGCCTTCGCCGTCGGGTTGCGGCTCAATTGTGCAAAGATTGTGTATGCCGTATTGTTCAATCGCTTGCTGCAATTCCGCACAAAAAGTTTCCTTTACAAACAGCGATGATTGCTTGCGCAACTTTTTGAGTTGCTTTATGGTTAAATCGCCGTCCAAATCAAATTGCGCTCTATCGAGTGCCAAATCAATATCTTCCGAAAACCGTTCAATCACATTCCAAACCTTACTCAGCGAAGTACCGCCCTTGAAAACCAACCTGTCAGCAAAAGGCAACGAAAACACAATCTGCAAAATGGTTGTTACCCACAAGTCCTTTTCGATTGATTGCGGTGGGAGACCAATTTTATTGGCTATCTGCTCAATATCTATTGTTCGTTTTTCTTCCGGAAATTTAAAATAATTATTCATATTAGTTTTATTATCAGTGATTTAATCCATGCCGGCATAAGTTTGGCATCATTCATTATTTGCTCTTTCGGCACTTGCTGCAAAAGCAATTTTATCGTGTTCAAATGCTCTTGTGTAACTCTTTCTTGCGTGATTTCCTTTAATGCAAAAGTGATTAACATTGCCAATTCGTTTTGAAAAGCCAAGTTTTTCGGAGCCGTATGTTTGAATAAAATACCTTTGCCTTTGCCGGTATTTATTCTGCGTGGCGTACCGTCGGTCAAATACACAAAATTCATTGGCACTTGCGTGGATAGCCCCAAACGGTTAAGTGCGTACAATCCTGTCGGAACAATACGCGCTTTGTCACGTTTGGCAATAGCGTATGCCACCTCGTCCCACGAAGGATACAAAATGCCCCAACCGTATTTTTTATCAATTTTGGGATAAAAATATATGCCGCGCGCCAAACGAATAAGCATTTGTCTTTTTACCAACCTTTCCAATGCTTTTCTGACAGAATTTGCCTCGCCGTAAGCGGAAAAATCAGCAGCAAAATATTCTTTACCCCTACCGCATTTTTTTATTCTATTAAGTATTTTATTATCAATTCCTTCCATATTGTTTTCTCTTGTTTTTTGTCGCGAATACACGCATTTTTCGCGACAAAATTACCACTGCAAAGGTACTACTTTTTTTGAAATAAACAACATTATTTTAAATGCCCACATAAATTCAATCATACCATTTGGCTCTTGCTCCTTGTCCCGTAGATAAAGTCATTTGACTTTATCTACGGGATGCGAGCAGAACGGCATGAGGTTTCTTGGCCGTGGATAGCGGCACACGCACAATATTTTCCAGCCGAATGTTGCGCAACATTTGGCGTTTTTTCAGGGGATTGCGGGTCAAGCCCGCAATGACGGCTCGAGCTGAAAGACACCATCACCCGCGCTCTGCCCAATAAACGCCCAGCAGAATAAATGCAGCACCAATCATTGCAACGGGGGTGATTGTCTCGCTGAGCACTATGGAGGCGGTGATTAAGGAGGTGAGCGGCACGATGTAGATGAAGTTGGACGCTCGCAATGCGCCCAATTGTTCCACCACTTTGTTCCACAACAGGTAGCAAATCAGCGAGGCGGCGATGCCGAGGTAGAGTAGGTTGAAGAGCACTTCTGCGTTGATGGCGGGGGATTGCAGGTCAAGCCCGCAATGACAGAGGGGCGACTCTTGTGATTGTCCTAATCCGTTTTCTCCCCCTAATCCCCGGAGGAACATCGGCAGGATGGTCAGCAGTCCGTAGAAAAACACTTTGCGCGTGATGATGAAAGTGGAGTATCTGTTGCCTAACTGCTTGATTGCCAATCCGTAGAACGCCCACAAGAGGGAGGCTGCGATTGCTAAGAAGTCGCCCATTGGCGACACGTGTAGCACCGCTTGCCCGTTGAACACCACGAATGCCACGCCGACCAATGCGATGCACGAGCCGATGATGAGGTTTCGCTTGATTTTGGCGTTTTTGTCGGCGATGCGCATCACGAGGGCGGTCAGGATGGGCGTTGTGGCTACAAGGAGCGACACATTGGAGGTTTGGGTCAGTTGCAAAGCCGTGTTTTCGGCTAAGAAATAGAGCGACCCGCCCGTCAGTCCGCCGATGACAAACAGCCCCTCATCCCGCCAATTGATGTGTTTGGAAAATTTGGGCGGTGCAATAAACAGCATACCGATGTATGCCATGATGAAGCGCAGAAAGAAAATCTCCGAAGGGGTCAATCCGTTGTTAATCAGCACTTTGGTTGATACGAAAGTGGTGCCCCAGATGATGACGCAGAGCAGTGCCATGCCGTAGATGCCTCTTTTTTTCATGCTTGATAAATTATATCGTCCATTCTGTTATCTCTTGTTTTGAAATTCCATACTCTACATTGTTGATGATGCCTTTTATGTTGCAATATCTGCAAAAAGGCATCGGTTTGCATAGAAAATCCAATATTTCATCCTGATTTTTAATGTTGTAAATATCCAAAAAATCGTTATTGGAGATGGTGAGGTTTTTCCCAAAACGGGTATTGAAGTATTTTATATACGGGATAAGCGAGCAGGTGTATAGTTTGCCGTTGTCTAATGCGACACAGTGATTTGCCCTGTTGCAACGCAAAAAACTACCGGTAGCATCTTGCTTGCCATGCAGGTCAAGTGGAATACATTGCAAGGTTTTAGTCACAAATTCGGTGTTGCCGTAAAACGAAAACGCCACGCCTTTGGCTCTTGCCAAGTTTCTAATGGCATCATAGTCCGTGCTAATTGGGTACTTGGTCACAACTATCTCAATACGATTTTCTACACAACTTTTCCAAAACTCATCAGTCTGCTGAGGTAACAAAACGCCATTGGTAACAATTTTAATCGGTACCGTTGGAAAATATTTTCGCGCAATCGCCAAAAAATCAACTGTTTGCCTATGCAGCAAAGGCTCGCCGCCCAACAGTTGCATCTCGCCGATTTTGCCGTTAGTGAGGGTTGAAATCCGCGCACAATCTTTCTCAAACACGGAAATATCAGCAAAAACTTTCGGTGAAATCGGCGAAAAATTGTCGCATCCTTTGCAATTTAAATTGCAATGGTCGGCAAGATGAATGTGCAAAATCGGTATCATCCGTTTGCGTTGCAAATTTTGTTTGGTAAACACTTTTAGAAACAATAATACCTTGCGGCGTGCAAGTATAAGCCACTGAGGGATGTGTTTTTTGATGCTATTTATCATTTTTGTTGTTGTTTTACGATGTTTGAAAAAACGTTACCAAATTGTTGCGCCTGCTTTGCTCTGGAAAATTGTTGGATGTAATCTTTGTTAACTCTCTGGTGTGTAGCACCTTGAGCTTGCCATTCTTGAAATTTAGCCAAGATAAAATCGGCAACTTCTTCCACAGTTGAGGCAGAAATGCCTGCATTTGAATTACTTATGATTTCCGCCATGATGCCTTCATCGTTTGTGACACATAAAATGGGCTTTTCAACCGCCAAGTATTCAAACAATTTTGTGCCAACAATCCCTTTGGGAGAATGCTCGTCGGTGGTTTTGTTCGCCAAGGCGAGCAAAACGGAGCTTTTGTTCAAAATATCCGGTACTTCTGAATTTTGGATTGTACCAAAAACAGACACAAAATCATTTATATCATGCTCATTGGCAAGCGATTGAATAATTTGTTTTGAACTTTCATTAATCAAATAAAAATCTAATCTAACTGTCTTTTTGTCAATTAAATTATTGATAGATAAGCGTTTAATAGCCTGAAAAAGTAAAGTGGGATTTTTTACCGCAAGGCTTTCTATTCTACCGGCGTAGGTAATTCGAAATTGTTCCGTTTTAATTTCTTTGTAATCAAACAGTTCCGGGTCAAATCCGTTGAAAATTAGAGTAACGTTTGGATTGAATTTTTGTAAAAATTGCTTATGCCAGTCGGAAACTGTAATAACCGCGTTGGCTTGTTGCAAAACTTTGTTTCGCTGCCGAATAAGACGATTTTGATTTTTTTTTGCAATCAACTCATTGATTTTACTGGATTTAATCAATAATTTGCTGGTGTATTCATTATTTGGAAATTGTTCGAAAATGTCTCTAATGTCCGAAATAAACGGAATGTGGTATTCTTCGCTCAATTCCTGAGCGGCTTTGGCAAAGTAAGTCTGAAACGAATTGCTGGATAAAATAAGTGCTATATTGTTGCGTTTGAGAACCTTGTTCGCCTGTTTTTTGATGATTCGTTTTTTGTAGCCAAACAAGTAGTCAGCCATAAAAACAAAAAAATATCTTAATTTGGAAAATTGATTATTACGATTAAGAAAAAAGTTTACATAAGTAACGTTCTCATTTTTAGTTAAATGCGAGTACATTTGTTCCGTTTGATTTTCTGTAACCACAATAGGATTCCACCCAAGCGACGGCAAATACCGGCACAAATAACCAACTCGTGGGGCAAAAGCAGGGGGAAAGGCATCACACAAAATCAAGATATTTTTCATTCGGGGAAATTTAAATAAAAATCCTTAGTCAAAGCAACATACGCATCGCTAAACACACCCGCATCCTTCTCTATAACCAACTCATCCTCAGATAATTGGTAACTGGTAACTGGTAACTGATAACTGTATTCCAGCAAAATGCGTTTGGGTGGTGCGCCGGTTTTGGGGCGGACAACCGTTTTGCGGGTCAGTGTCAAGCCGTTTGCTTCGGCGAGCGATTGGATGGTGTCGAAGGCTTCAAAGGGCAAAATCAGGGCAATACGCCCGTTTTCGGCGAGCATTGTTGCACTGTGCTGTATTAAGTCGCTGTAAGATAGCGTATTGGCATGTCGTGCGATGGTGCGTTCGGCATTGGGCGATGGTAATGAATCCACAAAATAGGGCGGATTGGACACTATCAAGTCGTATTTTTGCGTGGGTGCGAATGTGCGAAAATCGCCGTGAATGGCGGTTAGCTTGTCATCAAAAGGCGCGTTTTTGAAGTTTATAACGGTCTGGTTGTAAGCATTTTCGTCGATGTCGATAGCATCAATCTCAGCCTTTTGCATTTTCTGCGCCAACATCAGAGCAATCACCCCCGAACCGCAACCAACATCCAAAACCCGCTGCAAATCCGTAATTGCTCCCGCCCACGCGCCCAAAAGCACGCCATCCGTGCCCACCTTCATAGCGCACAAATCGTGCTGCACGGAAAATTGCTTGAATCGAAATATGCCATTGCCGGTCGTAATTACTTTTGCCGCTTTTTCGGACGCGCCCACAGTCCCCAACTTCGCAATCATAGCATCATAATTATCCAACATTGCTTGGCGGTAGGGCGTGTCGTTGAGCAATAAGCCCAATTCGGTGCGGATGTTTTCTGTCGAAAAAGTGGCTCCAAACAGTTCTTGGACTACTGTTTTGTTGGCAATCAGATTGACCAACGAGATGTATTTGCACTTAAAGAGATGTTTGAACACCCATGTTGCTGTGCGCTTAAGTTTCCATTTATAGCACACCGTCTGTGGCACACGCAGCAGGGCGGTTTCCAGCGTGGCGGTGCCGGAGGTTACTAAGGCTGCTTGGGATTGCTGGAGGAGGCGGTAGGTTTGTCCGAAAATGACAGGAATGGCAGGGGGTTGCGGGTCAAGCCCGCAATGACGGTCAAGCCCGCAATGACGATCAAGCCCGCAATGACGGTCAAGCCCGCAATGACGGTCTATGACGAGGCGATAGTAGTCGGCATCAATGCCCGGCGCACCGGCGATGACCGCCTGATAGTTGGGATAAGCAGCGGCGGCGGCAAGCATCGTTGGCAGGTTGCCTTTGATTTCTTGCTTGCGACTGCCTGCCAGGAGGGCTATGATTGGTTTGTTCTGCAGGTGGTTTGCTTGTTGGAATGCTTCAAATGTTTCGTTTTGGTGGTTGCGGGCGGCAATTTCGTCCACCGTTGGGTTGCCCACATAATCGACCGCGTAATTGTATTTTTTGTAAAAATCTACCTCAAAGGGCAGGATGCAGAGCATTTTATCGACGTATTTTCGGATGTCGCGGATGCGGTAACTCTTCCACGCCCAGATTTTTGGCGATATATAATATATGGTGGGGATGTGGAGTTGCGTTTTCACAAATTTTGCCATCGGGAGGTTAAAGCCGGGGTAATCCACAAAAATCACCACATCGGGGCGGTAGTCGCGAATGCTTTGTTGGCATAGTTTGCCATTCGCCAAAATCTCCCGCAGGTGCATCAACACGGGGATAATGCCCATATATGCCATATCGCGATAATGCCTGACCAACGTGCCTCCCACCGCCTGCATGAGGTCGCCGCCAAAGAAGCGAAACTCCGCCGCCTTGTCCTGCACCATCAATTCCCGCATCAGATTGGATGCGTGTAAATCGCCGCTCGCCTCGCCTGCTACTAAAAAATATTTCATAATCAGTCCCTCTTTGTCATTATATTGTATCCCCAAAAATTCCAAATTTAAACGAAAAATTAACGAAATTGTTGTATATTCAAAAAATAGTTGTACCTTTGCACCCGCTAAAAAAATAATAATAATTAAAAGAATTCAATTTATGTATTTAGACGCAGAAAAGAAGCAAGAAATCTTCGCCAAGTACGGAAAGTCTAACACGGATACCGGCTCCTCAGAGGGTCAGATAGCCTTGTTTTCCTACCGTATTTCGCATTTAACTGAGCATCTCAAGTTAAATAAGAAAGATTATAGCACAAGTCGCTCTTTGAAGATGCTGGTTGGTAAACGTCGTCGCCTTTTGGACTACCTGAAAGAACGCGACATTGAACGTTACCGCAAGATTATCAAAGAATTGGGTATTCGCAAGTAAATTGCGATTCATTTCCGGCATCGTCCGTCACAACTAATTTCAGTTGGGGGCGGACGATTTCTTTTGTGGCACGAGTGTCAAGCTGCTTACCCAAGCGCGTTGCATCGTGTTTGTAATAGAGATAATTTCGCTTGGCATCGTATTCAAAAAGCACCCAATGCTCATCCACAGTACCCCTGTATGACTTAATACCGCTCAAATCGTCCGTGATTTTGAATGCAATATGGTCGCGGCGGGTGCCTTTTTTTGTCTTTTGTTCCAATAATTGGATGATGGGCGGAACGGTATCGAGCATCACGGCAAACGCGCCTAATTCGCGGATTTTTGTCGTGATGGTGCCGCCAAAATTGTAACTGCCTCCCAGCCAACTTTTTGCGCCTTTGGGAGAGATTTGCACCACACCATATTTCGATTTGTCGGGATAGACGTCGTCTGTAATTGTCAGAGTCAGAGGAGAATAGTCGTGTAGCGGCACCCGTTCGCGGAGCGTGTAAACGGGTGAAAAGTAGGATGACAAGCCGGTTGATGTGTCCACCTCAAAATAAATGTCGGTGTACAAATTTCCGTGCGGAATCAGCAGCGAAATGCCGTTTCCTTTATATACATTGGCGATGTTGTGGGCAAAAAACTTGCCGGAAGTGTTGGCGGCGGGAATAGCCGTTTGCTTGCCCTCGATGGTGAAGTTCAGGTGCGTGGTGTTGCCGTATGCATCTTTCAGGATGTATTCCAAGCGGTAGGTTTTTTCTTCGTTGATGTCGAGAAGTCCATCCGTCGATAAACGATTGACACCCAGCAAATTACCCGGTTCAACATACGATTTCATAAAAAAATGTTTGTGGTCTATCCACTCCGCCCAATCCACATAACTGTTGAGCGCACGCGAATTGGCAAACGAAAACCTGTCCATCACCGCATGATACGCCTCTTTGCCATCCACCCTCAGTGTAATATCTTTCACGCCGTAGATGTTGTGCGTAAGATTCATGTAGTCGTACGCCTTGACCCCCACGCCAATCACACCCCACGCCGTGATAGCCCCCACGCTCTGTTGCCCCGCTTTATTTTTAATCAACGAAACGGTCAGAGGGCGCGTGCTGCCGTTAGCGATGCCTTTCCCCCGCTGCGGAAACAGGCGAATACCCGAAATTTCGGGCGCACGTGTATCTGAAATATATTTTTTGAGGTAGGGTAGGGGGTCGAATGTTACTTCTGTGCTGCTATCGCGCAGTTCAAAATGCAGATGCGGACCTCCCGAACCGCCCGTATTGCCGCTCAAAGCGATGCGTTCGCCTTTTGTGACGGGCAAATCGTGCGGCGACAGCAGCAGATTGACCGCAAAACTCTCACGCCGATACTGACTGTCGCGCACAAGAGCCTCAATGCGCGGCACAAACTTGTCCAAATGCCCATAAACAGAAGCAGTGCCATCCGGATGCGCCAAATAGAGCACGTTGCCATAGCCGTATGGACTCACGCCAATGCGCGACACATACCCATCCTGCACCGCTTTGACAGGCTCGCCGATGCCACCCCGGGTCTTGAAGTCAGTGCCCGCATGAAAATGATTATTGCGCAATTCGCCGAAGTTGCCGCTTAGGAGCAGCGGGATGTCGAGTGGCGACACGATTTCTTGGGCAGTTAGCAGTGACCAGTTACCAGTTACCAGTGACCAGTTACCGGTTACCAATAGGCTGATTATCAGTGTTTTTGTTTTTATGTGCTTCATTGCTTATTTTTTGCGGTGCAAAGGTACAAAATAATATGGTGTTCAACTTGTTTTTTCAAATTTTTTTACCATCTATATTAACAAATAATTTGCCTACCTTTGTGGTCTAAATTCATAAAAATGGAAGCAAAGACGTACAAAAGGTTGCCTTACGGCATTTCCAATTTCAAAAGCATGCGGACAGACAACTATGCCTATGTGGATAAAACCATGTACATAGAGATGTTGGAAAAAGAATCCAACCCCAATCAGTTTTTCATTCGCCCGCGCAAGTTCGGCAAGAGTTTGTTTTTTACGATATTGGCGTATTATTACGACCTCAACGAAGCGAAGAATTTCGATATGTTGTTTGGCGACCTGTATATAGGCAAGCACCCCACGCCGGAAAGAAATGCGTATGCCATCTTGCAATTCGATTTTTCGGGCATGGATACTTCGAGCGAAGAAGGGTTTGTAAAATCTTTTTCGAATAAAGTGCACTACACCGTTCGTGCTTTTTTTCGCACCTACCAAGATGTTTTTTCGGAAGCAGCACACTACATTGAATTACTCGACAAATCCGATTTTGGTATCATGGCAATGGATTTGGTATTTCAGGCGGCAAAAACGGATAATGTGAAAGTCTATTTCATCATTGACGAATACGACCATTTTGCCAACGACCTAATAGCAATGGGTAGCCTTTTAGGTAAAGACTTGTACAAAACGATGATAGCTGCCAACGGCTTGGTTCGCGATTTCTACGAAAGGATAAAAGCCTCCACAAAATTTGTTGCCAGCCGCACTTTTATCACCGGCATCTCGCCGGTGATGCTTGACGACCTCACCAGCGGGTATAATATCTCAATAAACTTCACGCTTGAGCCTGAGTACAACGAAATGATGGGCTTCACACAGGAAGAAGTAGATTGGCTGATGCACGAAACAGGAGTTAATGCGGATTTTATTGCCGTTGATATGCCAACTTATTATGATGGCTATCTGTTTTGTGAGGAGGGGAAGAGCAGAGTATATAATCCGGCTATGGTGCTTTATTTTTTTTACCAGATATTGCAACGACAAAAACCGCCTAAAGCCATTATTGACGAGAACTTGAAAACAGATTACGGACGACTGAAACGATTAATCCAGACCGACAGAAATCGCGAAACGCTGATTCAGATAATTAAAGACAACGGAATTGTTGCGGAAGTTTTGCAAAAGTTCTCCATCGACCGGATTAATGACGACCGCTATTTTATCTCCCTGCTGTTTTATATGGGACTGCTGACAATCAAAGAACCGGCAATGGGCAAACTGAGGTTGGAAATTCCAAATTATTCCATCCGAACATTATATTGGGAATACATCCTGCTGATGGCTAACGAAAATTCTCCCGACATGGTAGTACAATCACGACCGCTGGACGAAGCCATTATCGCATTGGCGATGGAGGGCAATCTGGGGCGGTTTATCGGCTATGTTTCGGAAAACGCTTTCAGCAAACTGTCCGACCATGATTTGCAAAACTTCGATGAAAAATATATAAAAGCATTTTTGCTTGCCTACCTGTTTATGAGCCGATTATACATTCCGATGAGCGAATACGAAGCCGTACCGGGTCGCGCCGACATCTACCTGCAACGCAACCCTTTGGTGCCACAAGTGAAATATGAATGGCTGTTTGAACTCAAATACTGCAAAGCCGGAGCCAAAGCCTCCGAAATAGCCAAACAAAAGCAAGAGGGACAAGCACAAATAGCGAAATACCGCCAATCGCACCGTTTCGCCGACCACCCCGACCTGAAAGCCGCAGTCATCGTATTCATCGGCAAAAACAAATATGAGTTGTTAGAACTGTGATTTGTTTTTTGGCTAAATTATTTTTGCTTCCGACAGCTTTTGACGGAAGTGCGGTTGTATCTTTGCACCATCATTAAAAGCAAGCGAAGATGCAAAAGAACGAGTTGATATCTAATCGGCAAAAAGTTCGCCATATCAAAGAAACGGAAGCCGAAAAAATGTACGAGGACGATACATTTGTGGTTGTTCACCCATTGACGGAGGCGGCGAGTTGCCTGTATGGAAGGGGTACACGGTGGTGTACGGCGGCAACAGAGAGTTGTAATCTGTTTAATCATTACAATTCTCAGGGAAATCTGTGTATAATTATCAATAAAAAAAGTGGTGAAAAATTTCAGTTTCATTTTGCAACATACTCTTTCATGGATGAAACAAACCATGAGATAAAATCACCAATGCTTAATACCATTGAAGCAACCTCCGGTTTGATAGATTTTACTCTTCAAAAGTTTATTGAGCTATGGGAGGATAGAGAGTCCGGTGACCTTGCGGATGAATTTTTCCATGACTTTTTTGGCGGTAATGAAGGAGTACATCCTAAAGACAAACAGGCATTTAAGTATGTCAAAAGTCATGTTAAAACACCTTTCAGTGATGAAGAATTTTTGATTATTGAAAAATTTTTCGCGGAATATCATGACAGTTTATATCCTGACGGAATAATGGGAGATGGAGATACAAAAAACTTTATTTACAGAAAATTGGAAGCAACCGAGCAATTTATCCCTCAACACAGAGTTGATGCAATTGCAGATGCTTTGTATGAATATGCGTGTGAAAACGATATTTTGCTGCCTGTAAATGAACAAACATTAGAGATAGAATATTTTGAAAAGGCTGCAAGAGCAGGTAGAACGCAGCAACCTGGCGATGGGGATAAGAACCGGTTGAGGTGCCGGTCGAGAAATTGGAGTTTGTGCATTGAAAATAATGTTGTATTTTTGTCAAAAATTTAAAATTTAGAATAAAATGGAAAAAGAAAAAGAATACCGTTTTGAGCGGTGGGAAGATTGGTCGCACGCAATAGCCGATGCGATTGATGATTTTTTTGTATCGTTTGCCTATTCGCCGGAAATACTTGCGGCTAACGATTGGACTTTTTCGCAGTTTGATTTTTTCGTCAATGTGATGCACGGTGAAAAAGAAAAATGTATCCCGAGGGACGATAAGGCGGCAATAGCGGGTAAAAATGGACAGATAAGTCTTTGCTCTTTTGACAAGGCGGGAACATCGCTCCGCTTTGCCGTTGACAATCAGTTGAAAGACAAAACCTTCCGTCTGATTTATGATGATGATGCAGATTGGGGGGATGAGGAACCGGTTGAGGTGCCGGTCGAAGAATTGGAATTTGTGCATTGAAAAAAAAGTTGTACCTTTGCCGAACAATAAAAAAAATCATGAATATATTTAAAATTTTGGCGAGTGGAGATGGCTCTATAAATGAGCCAAATGTTTCTGCGTTTTTGGGTTATTTATTAGATACCAAAGAGGACCACGGAATTGGTGATGAATTGTTGAAACAGGTACTGGAGTGTTTTGTAAACAAATCAAGTAATCCAAATTTGAAAAACTTAGATTTTTTGTTTGATACAAATAATGATGAGATAGAGATACGAAACTTATCAAGCAACCCAAATTTCAATATTGAAGTATTGCTTGAACAAGCGTTCAAAAAAGAAGGTGATAAAAAGGAAATAGTCGATATTGTTATCTTATGTTTTGAAAAAGAAAAACAACTCACAGAATCACAGGCAAAGATGTTTTTATCAAATGACAATCGTGGAAGTTTGAAACAAGTATTTTTGATTGAAAATAAAATTAGAGATGGGTCTGCGCGAGAAGAACAATTAACAAAGCAATGCTCGGCTACAATTTCCACTTTGGCGGAAGAACTTAATAAAGATGCAGATGCAATAAAAGAAATGTTATCTGTTATCTTTGTCAGCCCTGATGCAAAAAAAGCTAATGATGAATATAAAAAATTTGAGGAAGATTCTTTTACCAAAGATATTCCTAAAATTCAAATTCATTGGACAAGTAACACTGATGATGAAAATACAACAATGATTTATTTTCTTCGACAAATATTGGAAAAGGAATCAAAAGGAGGCATTGAAGCCATAAATGAACAAACAAAATTTATCATTAAGTCGTTTATTAATTTTGTTGATAATGGTTTTCAATCTGCAATAGAAGAAAAGAGGGTCGGTAAAAAAACTATAAGAACTAACTATGGCAAACCTATTATCGACTATATAAAAGATATTTATGATGAATGGGAATTTGACACGGAATATCTTGTTGCAGACCTAAAAAGCAATTTGATGAAGTTGGTTAAGGAAAAATCCGGAGAAGATTTAGATAAAATGACAATGAATTGTCAGATATATGTGTCTATTGTCAATGAACCGAACCGAACTCATTATTGGGTTTCATCCCCGTCAGATGAAAGGAAAAACTTGTTTTACTATGTAGATGAAACCCAAAGGAATAAAATCAAAAAATTTCAAAGCAAGAAAGCCGTAAAAGACAATCCAAATATTTATTGGAAAGAAAACGGAAATAAAAACTGCAAAAAATTAGCCGAGTTAAAATAATTTTCACTTCCGACAGATTTTGACGGAAGCCGTGTTGTATCTTTGTAGCATGAATAATAAGATAAAAGACATGGAGAAACAAACAATCATTATTGGCGACGTGCATGGATTAACGTACTGGAAAGAGGTCGTGAAAGACAATCCCAATTGTCGGTATGTGTTTTTGGGCGATTACCTCGACCCTTACCAGCCGATTAGTTGCAAAGCACTTATCAGCAATCTGAAAAAGATTATCCAACTGAAAAAGAAGCATCCCGACGATGTGGTGTTGCTGCTTGGCAATCACGATTTGCATTATTTTACATCGGATATGGATCCGTCGGTGCGATTCGATTTTGAAATTGCGGAGGAGGCTTCAGAACTGTTTTTGGAAAACATCGACCTGTTTCAGTATGCCCATCAGGAAGCAAATACGGTGTTTACGCACGCGGGGATTGCTCATAAATGGTTTACGGACGATTTCAAAGGCGACCTCAATCGGAATATCGCCGACCAGTTGAACAACCCAAAGCCCGAACAAATCCCCGCCTTGTGCCGTTATGGGCAGTGCCGTGGTGGAGATTGGGGCATGGTGGGCGGCATCTTTTGGGCTGACTTCAAAGAATTATATGAGCCGTTGCAAGGCTATACGCAAATTGTCGGGCATAATCGCGTGGAAGACGTAAAAGAACACACCAAAGACGGTGGGCGCATCATTTTTTGCGATTGCTTGTTTAATAAGCATTATTTATGTTTAAAGACAAACTTGGCAACTACAAACTAAAAATAGCCTTCGATTTCGACGACACGCTCACTGACCCGCTGTTTTTTGAATTGGCCGGGCGGTTTATCTCGCGTGGTCACGATGTGTGGATAATGACCGCGAGAAGCAGTTATGAGCAATATCTGGCGGCGTGTCAGAAATTCAATATCCCGCCGGAGCCTGGATCAGAGCGGAATGTGGACATTCTCGAAGTGGCGAAAAAGTTAGCAATAGAAGACAAAATCATCTACACCGCCTGCGAAGGTAAAAAAGACTTCTTCTTTACGCACGGCTTCGATATTTTGTTTGACGATGATGCCGAATGGCATTGCAATCCGATTTGTGAAGCGGGAGGCATCGCGATACATATTTGATTTTTGTCAGAAAAAAGTGTAACTTTGCAGCAGGATATTGAAATAAGGATGTACAACAACAAGAAAATAAGAGTTTTTGCACTACTCATTGAACTGTTGCAGCGCAAGAAAACCGTTGATTTTAAGACGATTAAAGCGCATTTGAGTGCGCACGACATTGATGCGAGCGACCGCACCATTGAGCGGTATATTGCCGATTTGCGCACCGATTTTGGGCTTTTGATTGATTGCGACCGGCGGACAAACCTTTATTCAATCGCCGAGAGCACGGAATTGAACTGTTTGCTGCACTTTATACACCTTTTTAACTCCTCCGAATTGATTTTTAATGCGCTGCAACACAAAGACAAAACGTTGTCGTGCTTGGCTTTTGAAGCGACCGGCGACTATGTGGGCAGTTCCAATTTGGAGCCGATTTATTCCGCGATTGTGCAGTCCAAAATCATCACGTTTGACCACGAAAACTATGAGAAAAACACCGTTTCGCAACGCACCTTAATGCCCTATTTATTGAAGGAATACAACTCTAAATGGTACGTCGTGGGCATAATTGCCGGTTCAGAGAAGCTGCGGATATTTGGTTTAGACCGCATCCATCGCCTCGAAATCAGCGACCAAACGTTTGAAAAAACCGAACAAAAGCGCATCTCTGAAGTGTTTGATTACACCCTCGGCTTAGTTTTTGATGTGGACAAACCCACCACCGTAGTGCTGTCGGCAACCCCGTTTCAAGCCAAATATTTCAAAAACGCACCCCTGCACGCCACACAGCAACTCGTGTCGGAGAACGAAAAAGAGGTGATTTTCAAGTATTGGTTAGTCCCCAACCGCGAACTGCAACGCCTGATTTTGGGCTACAGTTCACAAGTGAAAGTGCTTGAGCCGAAATGGTTTGCGAAGCAAATTAAGGGGCAGATTGGCGAAATGGCGGCGTTGTATAAAAAATCACTATCAAACAGCTAATTTTGAATTTTCTGTTTTTTGATATGTAACTAATTTTAGTTACCTTTGCGCAAAATATTGAGAGGATGGCGTTTGCTAACTAAATCTACCCTCCGTTCGGCATAGGCACTGCCTACGCCGAACACTTGTCATCATAAATTTGATGCGGTTGCCCTGTCTAAACCATGGCTAATTTGCGTTATTAGAATAAAAAGCGTAACTTTGCCGACACAATAAAAACAGGTACAAATATGAAACAATTAAAGATGTCTTTATCGGATAAATTATTGATTTCCATGAATATGGATACAGAAGAAATTTTAACGGCTATGCGGAAAGTGTATGGCTCAAAATTGTATCAGGAGGGGAAATTAACATTAAGTCAGTCTGCTGAATTGAGTGGAACAAATATTTATGAGTTTATGTCGTTTCTAACAGGGTCTGGAGTTCCGGTAATCGACTATCGTGCCGAAGAATTGGCAAACGAATTAAAACAGTTTTAGCAATGATTGTCATTTGCGATAGTTCTCCGGTTGTAGCGTTAGCTGTCCTTGACCAACTTGACTTGCTTGACCGGTTATTTAACGGGGTTATCATTCCTCAACATGTTTTTGACGAACTGACCATAAACGATAAACCGGCAGTGAGCAAAATATCTGAGTGGGCAAAAGGTAAAGTGGTAGCGGCAGCAGATAAACGCTTGATGCAAATTTTTAATCAGGTTAAGGCTGCTCGTACAGGTTAGTTGGTCACCGTAATTTTGGTGCGGTTGCTCTGTAGCCACTTTCTTTTTTTGTTGTTTGGGATAAAAGTTGTAACTTCGCGGAGGGGAAATAGTTTAAAAACTCAGTAATATGGGAGCTCTTAGACTAATATGCGAGGAAACCCGCGAAGAAAAGAAAATGAGGCGAAGTCAGCAACTTGCCATGGGTATGATTCCGGATGGATATGTGACCGGCGATGAATTTGTGAAACAATGCACGGAAGAAATCTCTATTTGGTATAAAAATCATGGTCTTATTTGATTTGCAAGCCAAAGAGGATTTGTTCTCGCATCGTTCGCAACAGGCGAAAAAATGAGTTATGAGTTCTGTGTTATAAATTGGATTAGTTGCTTCGCGGTGGCGTCTTTTAGGATTACTGTTTTGTTTTTGCTTAGCAGGTAGATGGTTGGGATGGCTTGCAGGTCGTAGAGGTGCTTGTTTTCTATGGTGGTGTTTTTGTCGTGGGCTATAATCCAATTTTTGGGCATATCCGACAATTTTTGCTTCCAGATTTCCAAATCTTTGTCGGGATACAGTGCCAGCACTTTCAGTCGCCCGTTGCGTTGCAGGTTGTTGAGAACATCCGAACTTTCGAGTGCACTTATGACCTCCGCACAGGCGTGACAATCGGGGTTGTAGAATAGCAAGAGGGTATATTCGCTCGCTATCCGGTGTAGCCGTCCCGACTGCCCCGATGGCAAGGTATAGCTGAAATCGGTTGCCTGCTCGCCCACGCGATTTTTCAACATCATCTCCAAATGGTATTTTGCAGGCTCTTTCTCGGCAATAGTCAGCAGTGGGCTACGGCTCGCAAGGATGTATTGCGCCACCGGAATATACAACTCATCGTTGTGCATCGGGGAATTAGGGTCGTGCAGATACGTTTTGGCTGTGGTTAAAAAATAGCGCAGCATGGTGCCGGTAGGTTCCTCCTCCGCCTTGTACATCAGGTATTGAATGCTCAACACAGTCGCCTGCCGATGCGCATGGGGCAACACATCAATGAAATCCACAAAAGCCTGCTCCGTAATTTCGGGACGGTGGACACAGGTGGTGTCGCTGAAATCAAAATTATCCCAATAATGCGTCACCAGATAGTCTGCACGGTCTCGCGGCTCCGTCAACAGTTCCGGAATGGCGGGCAGCACAAACGCCCGCTGCGGATTAGACACATTCTGCGTGTTGCTCTTGTTGGTGCATCCTGTCAGCAGGATGAGGCTTATTAGCCATGTTTGTTTTTTTAGCATTGTCTGTTATTTTTATTTATCATCCTGTTCATCCTAAAATTCTGTAAATCATGATTCAGACGAACTTCAAAGTATCCACAAAATTAGTCCGGTTCAAAATAGACCGCCCCAGCGTAATCTCATCGGCATATTCGATTTCGTCGCCGATGGAGATGCCTCGCGAGATGATAGACATTTTTACGGCGGTGTCGGAGAGTTTGCGGTAGATGTAAAAATTGGTGGTGTCGCCTTCCATTGTGGAACTTAACGCGAAAATCAGTTCGCTGATGCCGCCTGCTTTCACGCGCTCTACCAAACTTTCTATCTGCAAATCTTTTGGACCGATGCCATCCATCGGCGAAATGATGCCTCCGAGCACATGATACAAGCCTCTGAACTGCCCCGTGTTTTCTATCGCCATCACTTCCTTGATGTTTTCGACCACGCAGATTAGGGAGGCGTCGCGCGACAAATCGCCGCAGATTTGGCATACTTCGTCGTCGCAGATATTGTGGCACACGCGGCAGTAATTGACCTCTCGGCGCAGTTCAATCATCGCGTTGCCGAACGTTTCTACCTCTTCCGGTGAGCGTTTCAAGGAGTGTAGCACCAGGCGCAGGGCTGTTTTACGACCTATGCCGGGCAATTTGGCAAATTCATTGACCGCATTTTCCAACAACACCGATGGATACTTCTGTATCAACGTCTATTTTTGTTTTGTTCGTTTTGACGCTGCTTGAGCAGTGCCTGTTGCTGCCTTTGTGCCTCTTCCAAGCGTGCCATGAAGCCCGATTTCTTCTTCGCCGGCTTGGCTTTTTTCTTGTTCGCTTCGAGTTTTGCCAACAACTGATTTTCATCAATCAGGAAGCGGAAACCAATCGTTTGAGCCAGCGTAATCAGCGACGAAACCGAATAATACCAGTTCAGACCTGCAGGATAGTCGTTGAGCACGAAAAACATCACCACCGGCATCATATACATCATCAGATTCATGCCGGGCATCTGCTCCTGCCCCATTGTCTGTTGCCCCATCGTGAATTTCGTGTTCAGAAGCATCAAAACGGTCATCAGCAGACAAAACAAACTGATGTGGTCGCCCAACAACGGGATGTGGGTGCCAAACGAAACAATCGAATCGTAGGTCGCCATATCATCGGCAAACCAGAAAGCCTTGTGACGCAACTCAATAGCAGTCGGAAAAAACATGAACAGCGCAATGAGAAACGGCATCTGCACCAGCATCGGCAAGCAGCCAGCCATCGGACTTGCGCCCACCTGCTTATAGAGTTCCATCGTCTTCTGCTGACGTGTGAGGGCGTTGTCCTGTCCGGGATATTTTTCCGTAATTGCCTGAACCTGAGGCTTTAACACCCGCATTTTTGCCGAAGACATCAACGACTTGTACGTCAACGGAAACAACACAACACGGATAATCACGGTCAGCAGCAAAATCGCCAGCCCAATATTGTTGCACCAGCTTGTAAGCCAGTCAAATACGGGGATAATCAGGTATTTGTTAATCGGGCGAAGCAGCGGCTTCCAGCCCAGCGGCACCAATTTTTCCAACTCCACTTTTTCTTCGGGCGCAAACTTTGTGGCATCATAATTTTTCAGCAAACTGTACTTGTTCGGACCCAGAAAGTAGGTAAACCGGTTCGCCGCAACCTTGTCAAAAGGCACGCTAATGGACGAGGAATACTCTTTTTCATATTTGTCATTTTTTAGCACGCGCGATTCCAAACGTGCCGACTCAAAGTCACGGTGGGCGATGAGAACGGAGGAGAAAAACTGATTTTTGTAGCCAATCCACTTCAAACGGGTGGTGATGTCTATTTGGTCGTCTTTGCTGTCACTCAACTCCTCAAATTCGTCAGATAAAAACTTGTAAGTCAGGCGACTGTATCGTTCTTCCCACACTCGCCCTTTTTCCTGCTGGCGAATTTTTTGCCGCCATTTGAAATACACATTCGGCGCATTGGGCGACAGCACCGTTTCCAAATTCGTCGCCTGAATGTCGAAATCCACCAAATAGTCGCCAGGGTGCATCGTATAGACGAAATCCAACGACTGCCCGGCATCGGCATGCAGTCGCAACACCGCTTTGAGTGGCGTCTGCGGGATGACTTCAAACCGAAAATCCTTCGTGGTCAGGATGCGATTGTTGGCGGTGGTGAACGTCATATCAAACGCCGATTCGTCGGTGCCGAACAAATACAGCGGCTCGCCCAAGTGATTGGAAAAGTTTTTCACCCGTGCCGAACTGATTTGCCCGCCGCGAGTGCTGATTTTCAGTTCCAGCAGGTCGTTTTCCAGCGTAACAGTGTCTTCTTTGCCACCGACAGCCGCTGCAAACGGACCATACGCATCGCGTAGTTGCGCTTTTTTATCCAAATCGGACAACGTCGTACTCTTGTCACTGCGGGCTTGAGCCGCAATCCCCTCTGTTTCAGCCGATTTAGGCTCTGTAGCCAACGCAGCCGCCAATTCATTCATTTGTCGCACCAGAGCAATCGAGTCATTGTAGCGACGAAGTGCCGCCTGCTGCTCCACATTGGGTCTGTTGAGGTACGAAAACCCCACCAGCACCGCTATAATCAGGACAAAGCCTGTGATTGTATTTTTATCCATATCCTTTTTTTTTCGGGCACAAAATTAGATAAAAATCGCGAGATGTACAAGTGTGGGAGAAAATTCATAACTCATAGCTGATAACTCATAACTATTTCGTACCTTTGCGGCGAAAATTAAAAAAAAAATAAACAAATGACACATTTATTGTTAGCGATGCCTTCGGGCTGGGAGTGGATTATTATTTTGGTGGTTGTGTTGCTACTTTTTGGTGGCAAAAAAATTCCCGAATTGATGCGTGGCGTCGGTAAAGGCGTGAAAGGCTTCAAAGAGGGGTTAAAAGACATCGAAAAGGAAATAGGGCAAGAAGAACTTGTCTGAAAAGTGAGCATGAGTATCCATGAGATGTCTTTTTGGGACCATTTGGAAGAACTCCGTTGGACGTTGTTCCGCATCGTTATTGCATTGCTTGTCTTTGCAATAGGGGCTTTTGTGGCGATGCCTTGGATATTCGACAGTCTCATTTTGGGACCGGCGCGAGCGGATTTTTTCGTATATCACTACATGTGCGAATGGAGTCGGCAGGTGGCGTTTTTGCCCGATTTTTGCGACACCGGTCACACGATTAGCATGATTAACATCGACCTCACATCGCAGTTTTTCAGGCATTTGAGCACTTCGGGCTGGGTGGCGTTTGTGCTTATCTGTCCCTATATTCTGTTTGAAGCGTGGCACTACGTCAGCCCTGCGCTCTACGAGAACGAGCGAAAAAACGTGCGCTGGGTATTCCTGTTGGGGTCAATCATGTTTTTCATCGGTTGCGCGGTGGGTTATGTGGTGATTTTTCCGATGACGTTGCAATTTCTCTATACCTATTCCTTGAGCGATGTGATTCACAACGAGATATCGCTGGATTCGTATATGGACAACTTCCTGATGCTCATTTTGGCGATGGGACTGATTTTTGAAATGCCGCTCCTGTCGTGGCTCCTGTCGCAAATCGGCATCCTGAAAAAATCTTTTTTTCGCCAATATCGCCGCATTGCCATCGTCGTCCTGCTGATTGTAGCCGCGATTATCACCCCCACAGGCGACCCATTCACCCTTTCGCTCGTCTTTCTTCCCCTCTACGGACTTTATGAACTGAGCATCTTTTTTGTCAAAGCGGATTAAAACGGATAATCCGTCTCTTCTGCCGCCGGCGGTGGCGGATAATTGCTGGCTGCCGGCTGCGCGCTACTGTGGTTGCTGTGGTTGCCGCCGTTGGCTTTTGATTTATATTCGCTGATTACCTGGTCGTCTTCCAGATTTTGGAAGCGGACGAGTTCTTGTTTGAAACTTAACATTACCTCGCCTGTGGCGCCGTTGCGGTGTTTGGCGATGATGATTTCGGCTTTGCCTTTCAGCGAATTGCCCTGATTGTCTTCCAATATTTTGTAATATTCGGGGCGGTGGATGAAGCAGACGATGTCGGCATCCTGCTCGATAGAGCCCGATTCGCGAAGGTCGGAGAGTTGCGGACGACTGCCGCCGCTTTGTGCGCTCTTGTCGGTGGAGCGCGTTTCCACGGCACGGTTCAACTGCGACAACGCTATGATGGGGATATTCAGCTCTTTAGCCAGCCCTTTTAAGCCGCGCGAAATGACGGCGACCTCTTCCTGACGATTGCCCGTTTTCATGCCGCTGGCGTTCATCAGTTGCAAATAGTCGATGACGAGGCACTGAATTTTGTGCTCTTTCACGAGGCGACGCGCTTTGGTTCGCAGTTCAAAAATCGACAAACTCGGCGTGTCGTCCACAAAGATAGGGGCATCGTAGAGCGGTGCAATTTTCTGGTTGAACTGCTGCCATTCGGTTTGAGTGAGGTTGCCTCGTTTGATTTTTTCGCTCGGAATCTCGGTTGTATTGACAATTAAACGATTGACTAACTGCACATTAGACATTTCCAACGAGAACACAGCCACCGGTGTTTTGTAATTCATCGCCATATTTTTAGCCATCGACAGCACAAAAGCCGTTTTCCCCATCGCCGGACGGGCTGCTATAATAATAAGGTCAGATTTTTGCCAGCCCGAAGTCTCCTTGTCCAATTTGTGAAATCCGGAGGCAATGCCGCTCAACCCATCGGTGCGGTGCGAAGCCTCCTCCATGATGCGGATGGCGTCCCCAATAATCGGCGATATGGGCGTAACATCCTTTTTGAGGTTGCGTTGCGAAATCTCAAACAGTTGAGCCTCAGCATCTTGCATCAAATCGTCCACATCTTCCACGTCCTCAAAGGCTTTGCCGGAGATGTCGGACGAAAACGCAATGAGTTCGCGCGCCAATGACTTTTGAGCCACAATGCGCGCGTGATATTCCAAGTGGGCACTGGACACCACTTTTTGCGACAGTTGGGCGATGTAAGGCACGCCGCCCACCGTTTCCAAAGTGCCCGTTTTGCGCAGTTGCTCCACCACCGTCAGCATGTCGATAGGCTCCTGCTTCATCGCCAGCTCGGTGATTGCAGTAAAAATCAGCTCGTGCGTGGGGTCGTAAAAACTTTCGGGTTTCAGCATTTCGCCAATCAAGGCGTATGCATCCTTCTCGAGCATCAATGCGCCCAAAATAGCCTCTTCCAATTCGCGAGCCTGTGGCGGAATACGTCCGGAAAGTTCCGTAGGAGGTGCTGTAGTCTTCTTTGTCGTCGCGTTTCCACGCGCTGTTGTTGTCTGTTGCTTTGCCATAAGTGGGTACAAAAGTAATGGATTTTGCCGTTGCAAAACAGAAAAAAACACGAAAGTTATTAGTCGGTTTTCAACAAATTTTTGTTGAAAAATGTTGAGGAGCGGCGGAAATGATGGAGCAGGGGCAAATGTGTCTTAAATTATGTTAAAACTACTTTTTTTAGTCAGCCCTCAACTACCCCATACGGGGTAGATGAGGACTGACTAAAAGGACTGTCATTGCGGGCTTGACCCGCAATCCCCTGAAAAAGAGCCAAATGTTGAGCAACAGAGCAATGTAGAGCAGGGGATTGCGGGTCAAGCCCGCAATGACAGAACGGGCTGAAAGCCCAGTATATCCCGGAGGTAATGATGATGGATGATTTTGTAGGTAGAATTTTAGTGATGTAATTAGGCGGCAAAGGTAAGTTATTTTTTTTAACTGCAAAATCAATTAAAAAAAAATCGTATCTTTGCAGCCTCATAGAATATAAAAAATTAGAAATTATGGCAAAAATATTGAGAGAAGAGGCTTTGCGCTACCATTCGGAGGGCAAGCCGGGCAAAATTGAAATGGTTCCTACTAAACCATACAGTACGCAACACGACTTGGCACTGGCGTATTCGCCGGGCGTTGCCGAACCCTGCTTGGAGATTGAAAAAAACTTGGAAACGGCTTACGACTATACCGGCAAAGGCAATTTGGTGGGCGTGATTTCTAACGGAACGGCTGTTTTGGGCTTGGGCGACATCGGCGCACTTGCCGGAAAACCCGTGATGGAAGGTAAAGGGCTGCTGTTCAAGGTGTTTGCAGGCATCAACGTATTCGACATCGAAGTGGATGAGAAAGACCCCGAAAAATTCATTCAGGCAGTCAAAGCCATCGCCCCAACCTTTGGAGGCATCAATTTGGAGGACATCAAGGCACCCGAATGTTTTGAAATCGAGAACCGCCTGAAAGCCGAATTAGACATCCCCATCATGCACGACGACCAGCACGGCACCGCAATTATTTCCGCAGCCGGACTGCTCAACGCATTGGAATTGACCGGCAAAAAAATCGGCGATGTCCAAATTGTCGTCAACGGCGCAGGAGCCGCCGCCAGCAGTTGCACCCGGTTGTACCTCGCGCTGGGGGCAAAAAAAGAAAACATCATCATGTGCGACAGCAAGGGCGTCATTCGTACCGACCGCCCCAATTTAATCCCGGAAAAGGCAGCGTTTGCCACTTCGCGTCCTATCAAAACCTTAGAAGAGGCGATTGTGGGAACGGATGTCTTTCTGGGATTGTCTGTTGCCGACATCCTCACGCCGGAAATGATAAACACGATGGTGCCCGACCCCATCGTGTTTGCGTTGGCAAATCCCAATCCGGAAATTGCCTACGAAACAGCCATTGCATCGCGTAAGGACTTGATTTTTGCCACCGGTCGCTCCGACCATCCGAACCAGATAAACAATGTGTTGGGATTTCCGTACATCTTTCGCGGTGCCTTGGACACCCGCGCCAAAGCCATCAACGAGGCAATGAAACTGGCAGCCGTGAAAGCCATCGCCGGTGTAGCGAAACTGCCTGTACCTGAGGCTGTTAAAGCTGCTTACGGACTTTCAAAATTGGAGTTCGGACGCGACTACATCATCCCGAAGCCAATGGACACGCGCCTGCTGACAAGCGTTTCGACAGCCGTTGCCAAAGCCGCCATCGAATCCGGAGTTGCTCGCAAAAAAATCACAGACTGGAAAGCCTACGAAGTATATTTGCAGAATTTAATAAAATAATTGTATCTTTGCAGCGATTTATTCATGTAAAAAAGTAAAAACGATGTTACAAAATTCGGAATTAACGGCGAATGCTCGCCAATCATTAGAGGGAAAATGGAGCACGGCAACGATTGGGTCGTTGATTTTCTTGGCTGTGTTCATGGTATTTGGAGTATCAGGGTCATTCAGCACTGTGTATTGGGGTCCGGTTAACACGTTCTATTGGAGTACATCCTTTGTTTCGCTTGTCATTGCTGCGCCAATGTCACTTGGTTTCATTAAATTTATTATCTCGTTGAAACGCGACGCGGACACGGCTGTTGCGACTGTTTTTTCCGGATTTAAGCAATTCCCGCGAGTGTTTGCAACCTTTTTCTTGCAGGCGGTTTTACTCTTTTTATGGTCGCTCTTGCTGATTATTCCGGGAATAATCAAGTCGTTCTCCTATTCTCAAACCTTTTTCATCTTGGCGGACGATGACAAAATTTCGCCATACGATGCCATTTTGAGGAGCAAAGAGTTGATGTATGGCTACAAATGGAAATATTTTTGTCTGACGTGCCGTTTCATCGGTTGGGCAATCTTGTGTAGCCTCACTTTAGGCATCGGCTTCATTTGGCTATTGCCTTATATGCAAATGAGTTGTCTGAATTTTTATGAAGAAGTGAAGGCGGCACACAACAATCCTGTGATATGTTGAAAAAATGGTCAAAATATGTGTTAGTGGGGGCATTCTCCTTCATTTTTATCTTCGCTACGGCGGGGCATAATTATGTCGCGTATTGCTGCGACCGTTGCGAAGCGGCGGCTCAGCACCACACCGCCGACAATCCATACGACGATGCCTGCCAAATCATCCATTTGCAAACAGATGATTTTTCGCTTTCCGATAGCGATGTGCTGCTCAAAGCACCGGTGCGCGATGCGATTTTTGCTACTATTATTCTTCCTTTATACACGACAATTGCTTCATTCACAGAGAGTTTTGCTTTGCGAAATCCTGTTTTTTCTTGTGGGCGAGCCATTCTTGTGTCCAATTGTGTTTTGCGGATTTGATTTTTGCACGCAGATGACGCAGATTAAGCGCAGATTTACGCAGATTATCTGCGTAAATCTATTAAATCTGCGTCATCTGCGTGCAACTTGAACGAATCAAATTAAAAACATCAATTAAAAAAAACACAATGAACAAAATAAAATTTATCGCCTTATTGTTTTCAATAAGCACACTATCAATACAAGCGCAACAGGCTGAAAATGACTCTGTTGCAGAGCCGCAGGAGCGGCAATTAGAGGAATTTCACGTTGTGCACCGCGCTCCGGGGCTGATTAAGATGCGCAGTTCGATTTTTGACACGCAGAAACTCACCAAGCAGGAGTTGCAGAAGGCGGCTTGCTGCAATCTCTCCGAGAGTTTTGAAACGAACCCTTCGGTGGATGTGTCTTACAGCGATGCGGCTACCGGTGCCAAACAGATTAAGTTGCTTGGGCTGTCGGGGACTTATGTGCAGATGCTGGCGGAGAACGTCCCCACGCTGCGGGGAATTGCCGCGCCGTTTGGATTGGGCTACACGCCGGGACCGTGGATGGAGAGCATTCAGGTGTCCAAAGGCACGTCGTCGGTGCTCAACGGCTACGAGGCACTGACGGGGCAAATCAATGTGGTGCATCTGCAACCCAATGCGGAGGAGCCGCTGGGCTTAAACGTCTATGCCAGCGATATGCGCCGCATGGAAGCCAATGCCAACGCCTCCGTGACGCTCAACGACAATCTCTCGACCATCCTTTTAGCGCATGTCGATAACGATACGCGCGAGTGGGACAGGAACGGCGACGGTTTTCTCGACCAGCCTAAAGCAAAGCAGTACAATGTGTTAAACAAATGGGACTACCGCAACGGCAAGTTTATGTCGTACAGTTTGCTGCGCTACCTGCACGAAGACCGCGAAGGCGGGCAAATCCGCGAAATGCCTGACCCCTACAAAATCGGCATCGCGACCAACCGCTACGAGTTTTATACCCGCAACGGCATCATTCTCGACAGCGAAAAAGAGCGCAGTATCGGCTTGGCTATCAGCGGTTCATATCACGAGCAAGATGCACGTTATGGTTTGAAAACCTACGATGCCGAGCAGTCTAATTTGTACGCCAATTTGACTTTTGCTACCGGTTTTAATGACGGTAATAAACTGTCGGTGGGCGCGAGTTTCAACAGGGACAATATTAATGAATACAGCCCTCTAAATCTCCCTCAGGGGGGTGTTTTCATCGAAAATGTGCCCGGCATTTTTGCCGAATACTCCTTGAAATTGCACGACAAAATCATTGTTTTGCTGGGTCTGCGCGATGATTACAGTTCGCGGTACGGCAATTTTCTCACGCCGCGTTTGCATACGAAGTTTGATTTTTCCAAGTCGTTTTATGTTCGCGCTTCGGTGGGCAAGGGCTACCGGTCGCCTAATGCTTTGGCGGAAAACAGCTATCTTTTGGCGAGCAATCGGGCACTGACCATCAATGACAATTTGAAGCAGGAGGAGGCGTGGAACTACGGCGTGAATGCAACGGCGCATATTCCGCTGTTTGACAAGGAATTGACACTAAATGGGGAGTTTTACCGCACCGATTTCAGCAATCAGGTTGTCACGGATTTGGACAGCGACCCGCACAAGGCAACTATTGCCAATTTGGACGGGAAATCCTACGCCAACAGCATCCAATTGGAGGCATCCTACGAGCTTTTGCGGGGCTGGACACTCACGGCAGCCCACCGCATCACCGATGCCAAAACAAGCATCGGCGGCAAATTGCGCGAAAAACCGTTGACAAGTCGCTACAAATCGCTGCTGACAACTTCATATCGAACGCGACTGAAAAAATGGCAATTCGACTTCACCACCCAACTCAACGGCGGCGGTCGCCTGCCAGACCCGGACGAGGACAATCCGTTGTGGGACAAGGAGTTTAAAGCCTATCCGATTTTGAACGCGCAGGTAACAAAATTTTTCAGAGGCTGGTCAATCTATCTCGGTGCAGAAAATCTGACAAATTTCAAGCAACAAAATCCGATTATAGAGGCAAGCAACCCCACCGGCACCAATTTTGATGCCTCAATGGTGTGGGGACCGATTGACGGGCGGCGCATTTATGTGGGTGCAAGGTGGAATTTGCAGAAATTTTGAGAATTAAAAATTAAATTAAGAATTAAAAATTATAAAAATGAACAAGTTAGTTATTATTTGCGCACTGTTGCTGGGAGTGACAGGCGTGGTGACGGCACAAAAGAGTAGTGCCAAGAATGCGGACACAACTACGGTGTTTGCGGTGGAAACGATGCACGGCGACCATTGCCGAAAGCGCATCGAGGGCAACATTGCGTTCGAAAAGGGCGTGAAAGACCTGAAGGTGGATTTGGAAAAACAAACGGTGACGGTTACTTACAACCCCCGCAAAAATTCCGATGAAAAACTGATTGCCGCCTTTGAAAAATTGGGGTATAGTGCAAAAATTGTCGGGGCGACCGCAGCGAAATTGTGATGATGTAGATGAAAAGCAAATGGTATGTCGTTTGGAACGGCGTGGAGCCGGGCGTTTATGGCGATTGGCTGACTTGCAAGCGGCAGGTGGATGGCTTCAACCGGCCGCAGTATAAGTCTTTTGCCACTCGCGAGGAGGCGGTGGAAGCCTATCAAGCCGGTCCGTGGGACTATATTGGGAAAAAGGTGGGGGCATCGCGTGTGCCGGTCGATGCTGCAACCGGCTCATCGCCAATCATTTATCCCAGCATTGCCGTTGATGCCGCCTGTTCGGGCAATCCGGGTACGATGGAATATCGCGGGGTGGACACGGCAACGGGTGCGGAACTTTTTCGCAAGGGACCGTTCAAGAATTCCACCAACAACATCGGCGAATTTTTGGCTCTTGTGCATGGGTTGGCGATGCTGAAACAGCAAAATTCGCCCCAGCCTATCTATACGGACAGCATAACAGCCATTTCGTGGGTGCGGCAAAAGAAGTGCAAGACGAAGCTCGACCCCCGGATAGCCAACCCGTTTGTGTCCGAACTCGTGGAGCGGGCGGAGCATTGGCTGCACGCCAACACCTTCACGACGGTTATTATCAAGTGGGACACCGAAAATTGGGGCGAAATCCCCGCCGATTTTGGTCGAAAATAAACTTACATTCGTTAATGCCACAGTCATAATGACATACGAAAAATCATTGCACATTTTTTCAATTTGTGTGCATTTTTATGTTAAAAAATTTTTTTGTTTAAAAATAATGCCTTACCTTTGTCGCCGCAAAAGTAAAGCAATAAATAATATTCACTAATTAAAAATTTTAAAATTATGTCAGAAATTGCAGAAAGAGTTAAAGATCTTATCGCTGATAAGCTTAGCGTTGAGAAGTCGGAAGTTACGCCTGAGGCTAACTTTATCAATGATTTGGGTGCCGACTCTTTGGACACGGTAGAGTTGATCATGGATTTCGAAAAGGAATTTGGCATGAAACCTATCCCTGATGATGTAGCGCAGACCATCCAAACGGTGGGCAGTTCTATCGCTTACATCGAAAAGCATGCTAATGAAGCATAAAACGATGCCAGGGGCGCGATTCATCGCGCCCCGGCATTAAATTTTCAACACTATGGAATTAAAAAGAGTAGTTGTAACAGGTTTGGGAGCCATCACCCCGTTGGGGAAGACTGCACCGGAGACATGGGATGCCTTGTTGAAGGGAGTAAGCGGTGCCGGTCCTATCACGCTGTTTGATGCATCCAAATTCAAGACTCAGTTTGCATGTGAAGTCAAAGATTTTGACCCGAATGAGCACTTTGACCGCAAGGAAGGGCGAAAATTGGACCGTTATTCCCAATTCGCAGTCGTTGCCGCCAGAGAAGCCGTAAAAGATTCCGGGTTATTAGACTATAAAAAGACTGACCGCGACCGTGTAGGCGTGATTTTCTCTTCCGGCATCGGAGGCATCGGCACATTTGAACAGGAAGTCGGCTATTACTATCAAAATGAAGAAAATGGTCCGCGCATCAACCCGTTTTTCATCCCTAAAATGATTAGCGACATTGCCGCAGGGCATATTTCTATGGAATTTGGAATCCACGGACCGAACTTTGGGACGGTTTCTGCGTGTGCTTCCTCCACCACCGGAGCGATTTCCGCTTTCGACAGCATTCGTTTGGACAAAGCGGATGCCATCATTACCGGTGGCGCAGAGGCTGCCGTCACTATTTCGGGCATTGGTGGGTTCAACGCCATGAATGCCTTGTCGGTCAGCAACGACTCACCGGAAACGGCTTCTCGTCCGTTCAGTGCCAGTCGCGATGGCTTTGTGATGGGCGAAGGCGGTGTGGCTCTCATCTTTGAGGAATTGGAACACGCCCTGGCTCGCGGTGCAAAAATCTACGCAGAGGTAGTTGGAGGTGGCTCTTCGGGCGATGCTTACCACTTGACGGCTTCGCATCCGGAAGGATTGGGAGCCAAACTGGTGATGAAAGCCGCCTTGAAAGACGCCAATATGCAACCTTCGGAGATTGACTACATCAACGTACACGGCACCTCAACGCCGGTTGGCGACCCGTCGGAAGTGAAGGCGATTAAGGAAGTGTTTGGCGAGAGTGCCTACAACTTGAATATCAGTTCGACCAAGTCGATGACCGGTCACATGCTCGGTGCCACCGGTGCGCTCGAAGCGATGGCGTGCATTTTGTCGGTGCAAAACGACATCGTTCCGCCAACCATCAACCACGCAGCGGGCGATGACGACCCCGAACTGGACCCCAAGTTGAACTTCACATTCAACGAACCTCAAAGGCGGATAGTAAACGCAGCCCTCTCCAACACATTCGGCTTCGGCGGACACAACGCCTGCGTGATAGTCAAAAAATTTGTGAAATGAAAAAAACATGGGGTTGCGGCTCAAGCCCGCAATGACACATAAATGAAAACATTTTGGAAACACATAAGGCTCTTTTTTCACCCCAAAAAAGAGTTTTATTTTGCTCTGTATCAGATACTTGGATTCTTCCCAAGCGATATTTCGCTTTACGAAGAGGCGTTGCGCCACAAATCGTTTTTCAACGTGAGAAAGCGCAATCGAGCTTTGCACGACAATGAGCGGTTGGAATTTCTCGGCGATTCTATTCTGGACTCTATCGTAGCTGATATTTTGTTTAGAAAATTTCCCAACAAAAAGGAAGGTTTTTTGACCACAACGCGCTCAAAAATTGTCAAACGCGAAACACTTGACAGGATAGGTAATGAGCTGGGATTAGGCAACTTACTCTTCAAAACCTCGCAAACCCCCAGCAATAACAGCCACATCTATGGCAACACTTTGGAGGCGTTTATCGGTGCGGTGTATTTGGACTGCGGCTATCGCAAAGCACGGCGTTTCATCGAAGAAAAAATCCTCAATCGGCATATCAACATCGAAGCGGAAATCAAAAAAGAGGTCAATTTCAAGTCCAAACTCCTCGAATGGTCGCAACGCCGCCACGTGACACTGTCGTATGACGTGGAAACGAGCTGGCTGAAAAGTGAACACCACTTCCTGTTCAACAGCATAGTCCGCCTCAACGGTGTGGAAGCCGGCAGAGGCACCGGCTATTCCAAAAAAGGCTCGCACCAGGAAGCCGCCCAAGTAGCACTCAAAAAAGTGCATAAGAATAAGGCGTTTGTAGCGACTGTTGTGGCAGCACGGGGTGCTGAGTCAGGGCAACCTTAAATTTGCTCTGAAAATCACACAAAAATTACAAATAATTCAAATTCAAAACAAAATTCGTGAAATTCGTGGTCAAAATGTGATAATATCGCGAAAACTAAAAAAACTAAAAACTATTTGCCTGTTTGGTAGATAAAAAAAAATGCCTACCTTTGCGGAGTTATAAAAATGATACAATTATGTATGGACAACTTAAAGTGAATCAACAAACAGGATGGAATGGCGGCGCAGACTTAGTTTTGGAACAACCGCCCTGCCAGTATTCTGTTGTGGAACTGAATGAGCGAGTGCAGCGAGGCATTGCAGACTACAAAGCCGGTCGGCGATTGATCCCGCATGAACAAATTAAGCGAAAAAAAGTGTTATGAACATTGAATGGTGGGAGGATGCTAAAAATGATTTGGACTTAATCTACGAGTATATTGCAATGCAAGATGAGCAACTTGCGGCGAAGATATATAACCGAAATTTAGATGAAGTGAACAAACTCACCCTCTATGCCACAATATTTGCCGTAGAACCTCTGATTGAATCTACGGAATACTGTTTTCGCTCTTTGGTTGCCTTGAAAGGGCGATACAAGATAATTTATTTTGTGGATGGCAAACGGGTCATTATTACACATATATGGGTGTGTAGAAAAAATCCAGAATCCATCAGGCAGTTACACTAAACACCCTTGCTCGCCAATGTAACAATTTTGTTTGCAAATAAAAAATAACAATACAATGAAATATAAACAGATGAATAAAGCTATCAAGATAGGCTCGCTGGTTGTGATTGCCTTGTTGATTTTGGGTTATGCGTTTTATCCGTCCCTCAAAAAGAAGTCGGGCGCAGATGGAAAATCCGATGCGGGGGCGCAACGTCCCCTGCCTATGTATGCCGGAGGCAAAAGTGCGCCTTTGAATGTCAATGTGAAGGTGATTGAGCCGGGCGAACTGGTCGATTACATTATGGAGACCGGCAGTTTGATGCCTGATGAGGAGGTGGATTTGACGTTTGAAACGGCGGGGAAAATCACTGCGATTTTCTTTGAGGAAGGCACTTCTGTGACGAAAGGGCAACTCTTGGCGAAGATCAATGACAAGCCGCTGTTGGCAGAATTGCAGAAGTTGGAGGCGCAAATTCCGCTGTCGGAAGACCAGGTGTTTCGTCAAAAATCGCTGCTGGAAAAAGATGCCGTCAGCAAAGAGGCTTACGAGCAGGTCAATACGGAGTTGGCGAAACTGCACGCCGACATTGATTTGGTCAAGTCGAAGATTGACCAAACCGAACTGCGTGCACCTTTCGAGGGTAAAATTGGGTTGCGCACCGTGAGCGAAGGGGCTTATGTGTCGCCTTCGACCATCGTTGCTACGCTCACGAAGATAACGCCGCTGAAAATCGAATTTTCCGTGAATGAGGCCTATGTCAACACCATCCGTCCGGGCATCAACATCGAATTTCAAACGCCGCCCGATTTAACTAATTACAAAGCAGTGATTTACGCCGTAGAGTCGCGGGTGGATTTGAACACGCGAAGCCTCAAAGTGCGTGCCCGCTTCGCCAATTCCGGCAGCAAGCTGAAACCGGGCAAATCGGCATGGGTAAAAATCAAGTCAAAAGAACTAAAAAACGCCCTATTGGTGCCCAGCGAAGCCGTCATAGCCGAAATGGGACGAAGCATAGCCTACCTCTACGCCAACGGCAAAGCCAAGCAGATAGAACTCATCAAAGGCATCCGCTCCGAGTCAGAAATTCAGGTGTTGGAAGGGCTGAGTCCGGGCGATACGCTGATTGTGAGCGGCATTATGCAGTTGCGGGATGGGTTGCCGGTGGTGATAAATTAATTAAGAATTAAAGTGTAACAATGAAATGAAAGAGTCCATAATTATAAGGAATTTGGGACCTATAAAAGATATTTTTATAGAAGACATTAAGTCGTTCACGGTGCTGATTGGAGAATCAGGAAGTGGAAAAAGTACGCTTATGAAAGCGGTGGCTCTTTTTAGGTGGCTATATAAAATATGTAATATAAGGTCTTATTTAAAGCATAGTAATATAACCAAAGTTCCGTTTGCGTTCAATACTAAACTTTATTTAAAAAATTGTGGATTTGAGCAATTTATTAAAAATGATACTGAAATTATTTACACAGCTATATTTGACGAAAAATATAAATATGAAATAGTCTATAGAAATAATAAATTGGTTGTTCCAAAAGAATTGATAGCCAAACAGTTCATTAATTTCAATAAAATCAGTTTTATCTCCGAAACAAGAAATATAATTCCCTTATGGGCAGATAAGGGAGCATCGTCTAAGGGTGCATATTTAGGCTTTTATTTTCATGAAGTTTATGGTGATTTTGATTTAGCTACTGAGGAATTAAAGGAAATGCCATTAGATTTTCTAAACCTAAAAGTTAAAGTAAAGAAAACCACTTTAGGTAAAAAATATTCCATTGTGTCTGTAGGGGAGGATGAATTTGAGATAGACTACAAAAACAGTTCTTCCGGCATTCAAAATACAGTTCCTATCGTGCTTATTATGGAATATTTTTCCGAAAATTTTCATTTTGAAGACGCATTCGACCGTTCAGCCATACAATATGTGGCAAAAACAGGTAAATTAAAGGATTTCAAACCCGTCCAAAATTTGGACGATATAGATAAGAAGATTTATATTCATATCGAAGAGCCTGAATTAAGCCTCTATCCTGATGCCCAGTGCCAATTGATAAATAAAATTGTAAATAAAAGTTTTGTCGATAATAAAAACAAAATAGAAATTTTCTTATCTACACATAGTCCATACATTATCAATCATCTAAATTTGCTAATTAAGGCTTATGACAAAAAGACATTAGTCGAAGGCGCAAGTTTGAATTATGATGATATTGCTGTTTATCAGATAGATGAAGGAAAAATTTACGATTTGAAAGCACAGAACGTGAAGTTGATAAATACCAACCCACTATCTGATACAATAGATGATATTTATAACCAATATGATGAATTAGGATGAAAAAATTGTTAGAACAAGATTTTACTTATCACTACAATAAAAATAAAGAAAACCCCGTAACAGTTGTTGTTTTGCAACAAACCACGCGAGAAATTTATTTTGAACTTATAGATGATGACATAATAGTTTATCATACGGATGGCATCGCTAAATATGAAAATCAAATTGAGCAAAATGTTTATTTGATAAACTATGAAAACTTTATAAATTCGCTGCCTCCAAGAGTAAAAAACAATTTTAAGGAAGTTTGCGATTTGATAGTTTATACTGATAAATGTTTTTTACTCAATGAGTTAACAGATACGCATTGTGATTATATTCCTAAAAAACGGATAAAAGCACAATCTCAATTATTACAAACTTTGCATGACTTAATGGCAGTAGAACACATTCAGCGGTTTATAAATAGTCATTTTATCAGGCATTGTTGCTTTTTTAATAAACAAACATTTGCTCCTTCTTCGCCTCTTATCATAAATGGCAGAAAAGAAAAATTGAGTGTAACAAATGTTTTCAATAAGCAGAATACTTATTCCAACGGTCTTCAAATACCAAATTCATACATTGAAGCATTGGGGTTTGAGTATTGGGAATTTTCAGGCAGTCAAACTTATTTGCTAAAATAAAAAGAACATGAACATATCAGAATTGAGCATCAAGCGACCGGTCTTGGCGACCGTTTTTGTGCTGATTATCCTTATTTTTGGGGTTATTGGCTACACTTCTTTGGGCGTTCGGGAGTATCCGAGTGTGGATAATCCGATTATTACCGTGCAGGTGAGCTATCCGGGCGCGAATGCCGATATTATTGAAAATCAGATTACGGAGCCGCTGGAGCAGAATATCAACGGGATTCCGGGCATTCGGTCGCTGTCGAGCATGAGCAGTCAGGGCTCGTCGCGCATCACGGTGGAGTTTGAGTTGAGCGTGGATATGGAGACGGCTGCCAACGATGTGCGCGACAAGGTTTCGCGGGCGCAACGGTGGCTGCCCCGCGATTGCGACCCGCCCACGGTGTCCAAAGCGGATGCCGACGACGAGCCTATCCTGCAAATTTCGATTCAAAGCGACAAGCGTAATCTGCTCGAACTGAGCGAGATAGCCGATTTGACTGTCAAGGAACGCTTGCAGACCATTCCCAATGTGAGTTCGGTCGCCATTTGGGGCGAAAAGAGATATGCCATGCGGCTGTGGCTCGACCCCACGAAGATGGCGGCGTATGGCATCACGCCGGTTGATATTCGCAACGCCATCGACCGCGAAAACGTGGAACTACCGTCGGGCAGTATCGAAGGCGACAAAATGGAACTGACCATCCGCACGCTGGGGTTGATGAAGACACCGGAAGAGTTTAACAACCTGATTATCAGGGAGAACGATTACAATGTGGTGCGCTTTCGCGATGTGGGCTTTGCCGAACTCGGTCCGGAAGACCAGCGCAGCATCATGCGCAAAAACGGCGTTCCAATGGTCAGCGTGGTCGTTTTGCCGCAACCCGGTGCCAATCACATTGATATTTCGGACGAGGTGCAGGTGCGCGTCAAGCAGATGCAAAAAGACCTTCCTGAGGATGTCAAAATGGGCTTTGTGTTCGACAACACCAAATTTATCCGCGCGAGTGTCAATGAGGTGGAAGAAACGATTTACATTGCGTTTCTGCTCGTGATTGTCATTATTTTCCTTTTCCTTCGCGACTGGCGGGCAACGCTTGTGCCGGTGCTGGTGATTCCCGTGTCGCTGGTGGGTGCGTTTTTCATCATGTACCTTGCGGGATTTTCCATCAATGTGCTGTCCATGTTGGCTGTCGTGCTGGCGGTGGGGCTGGTGGTGGACGATGCCATCGTGATGGCTGAAAACATCTACGTGCGTATCGAGCGCGGGCAAAGTCCGAAGGAGGCAGGCATCGAGGGCTCGAAAGAAATATTTTTCGCGATTGTGTCCACGACCATCACGCTGGTTGCCGTGTTCATCCCCATCGTGTTTATGGAGGGCATGACGGGCAGATTGTTTAAGGAATTTAGCATCGTGGTGTCGGGTGCGGTGGGGATTTCGTCGTTTGTCGCGCTGACTTTCACGCCGATGATTTCGACCAAGATATTGGTGAAACGGGAAGGCAAAAACTGGTTTTACCGCAAGACAGAGCCGTTTTTTGTGGGCTTGAACAATGGTTATGAGAAACTCTTGGGCTCATTTATGGCACATCGCTGGCTCACCTGGCCTATCATCGGGGGCACGCTGGTGCTGATTACCGTGCTTTGGACGCAAATCCCGTCCGAAATGGCTCCGCTGGAAGACCGCTCGCAGGTGCGTATCAATTTGCGTGCACCGGAAGGCTCTACGTTTGAATTTTACCGCGATTACGGCGATAAAATTGCCACGCTCGCCGATTCGCTTGCACCGGAAAGGATGGCTACGACGGCATTTCTCCGCGCGGGGATGGGCTTCGTGCAGTTGATTTTGCCCGACATCAAAGACCGTGAGCGTAGCCAGATGGAGATTGCCGATATCGTTTCGAATGCCGTGCGGACGCAGACGGAGGCGCGCTCGTTTGTGCAGCAGCAGTCCACTTTTGGCGGACGGCGCGGCGGGATGCCCATCCAATACGTGCTTCAGGCACCTAATTTGGAAAAGTTGCAGGAATTTATCCCGCAGTTTATGAACAAGGTGTCGGAAAATCCCAAGTTTCAGATGGCGGATGTCAATCTGAAATTCACCAAGCCCGAAACGCAGGTGCAAATCAACCGCGACAAGGCGGCTCTGCTGGGCGTGAGCACGCGCGACATCGGGCAAACCCTCCAATATGCACTCAGCGGGCAGCGGATGGGCTATTTTTATATGAACGGCAAGCAATATCAGATTTTGGCGGAAATCAACCGCCAGCAGCGCAACAAGCCGCTCGATTTGAAGTCCATTTATGTCAAAAACAGCACAAGTGAGATGATTCAGTTGGACAATCTGGTGGAACTGTCGGAAAATGTGTCGCCGCCGCAACTCTATCGCTACAACCGTTTCAACTCCGCCACCGTGAGTTCGGGCTTAGCCAAGGGCGTAACCATCGGCGAGGGCTTGGACGAGATGGACAAGATAGCCAAGGAGGTGCTGGACGACAGTTTTCGCACCGCTTTGTCGGGCGAATCGAAAGAATTTCGCGAGAGTTCGTCCAGCCTGATGTTCGCCTTCGGCTTGGCATTGATACTGATATTCCTGATTTTGGCGGCGCAGTTCGAGAGTTTCAAAGACCCGTTTGTGGTGATGTTCACCGTGCCGTTGGCGATTGCCGGCGCATTGGTTTTCATGTTCGCAGGCGGCATCACGATGAACCTGTTCAGTCAAATCGGAATCATCATGCTCATCGGCTTGGTCGCCAAAAACGGCATCCTGATAGTAGAATTTGCCAACCAGAGGCAGGAAGATGGGCTTGACAAAATGGAAGCCATCGAAGGAGCCGCCGCCCAACGCCTCCGCCCCATCCTGATGACAAGTTTCTCGACCGTGCTGGGACTGTTGCCGCTGGCATTCGCCGACGCCGAAGGAGCCAACAGCCGCGTAGCGATGGGCATGTCGGTGATTGGCGGGATGGTTGTTTCCACGTTCCTGACCCTGTTTATTGTGCCGGCGGTTTATTCCTATTTTTCGACGAATAGGGTGAAGAGGGTGAAAAAATGATTAGTCTGTCCTTGCTTTGCAGTGCAATGCCTGTCAAATTATCTCACTCCCATACTTCAATACCTCGTATGCGAGCGGGTCTTGTGGTGTAAATTCGCTTTCGCGGAATGCGTGCGGCTCAATGCTAAGATCAATTTCGCGACGCAACCGCATAAGTTCCAGTTCGCGGTCAAAGTCGTTTTCGTAGTCGTCAAAGATAACGGCAAGGTCAATGTCGCTGTCCTCGTGGTAGTTGCCCTTGGCATAAGAGCCAAACAAAAATACTCTGCCTGACCCATAATGCGTCCGCACTGCCTGTGCATATTGCCGCGCAATGTTTATAGCCTCGCTTTTATCCATATTCGTAGTTGTTTAATTTTTTCTGACCATTCTGCCGTATATTCGGCGGTGCATTGTGTATAGAATTTACGTTTGTAGTCATCATACCGCACATTGAGATTGAATTTGGTAATAGTTTCCAAACAATCAAGCTGTTCGTCTGTGAGGACGAGTTCTCCGTGCCGCGCAATCCGTTCAAGGTCGTGCCAAAGCGGTGCGTGTTTGCCGTGCTGCTTCACATAATATGCCTTCAATAGTTTTTCAAGCACGAGATGACCGAGGAACAACGCCCAACTATACTTCTTTGTTTCAAGCAGTGTGAGCATAACCTCAAAATCCGCATCAGACGTGTCTATCCAATGCTTTACAATCTCGTCGGTGCTGATGATGGGTTCTGTAGCCATTGTGTATCAGTGCAAAAATTTCTGCAAAGGTACATGAAAATTTCGAGATTTCCAAGCGTGTGCTGTGAAAAGCTGAATTGCTGAAGGGGCACCCGGGTCAACGCATTAATAAGGTGCACAACCCGTCAATCTAAATTGGCGGATTGCGCAACCTGCTAAAATTTAGCCCACCTTATACGCAGGGTTCATTTTCTTCCCCGGGGAAAATTTGCACCGATACAAACTCCTCATTTCGTTTGCCCGAAATCCAAGCAGGCATGGAATTAAAAGTTTGCAACACTAACTCGGTCAATGCCTGATATTTGGGGTCAGGCTTGGGAGAGGCTACCGGTGGAACACCTTCTGAGTAGTAAGTAGCCACGTTGCCGCCATCACTGACATACAGTTGGAGAATTGTTGCCTTACCTTGTTCGGCATTTCTCTTGAATTTACCGTGCGAATGTTCCAATAATATGCCTCGCAACTCTTCCTCGGTAAAGTTGACAGACGACGATTTTTTGTGCTGTTTTTTTGTTGTAATCAAAATGACACCGCCCTTTGCCCGTTCCCCGTAGCGGTTTGTTGCAACAGTGTCTTTTAATACCTCTATTGCGTCAATCTCATCCGGATTTAAATCTGCAATAGAGGCAACTTCTTTGTCATCAATGAAATAGAGCACATTTTTGAGGGTAGGGTCTCTCACAGAGAAGGCTTCCACAATGGGAAGAGGGTCATTTGTTGCTTCCTGAATGGTTGCAAACACAGGGGATTCCGCTTTCAACGCAGTGTTGAAATACACCAGAATGGCGATTGTGGGAACCAGCAAAGTATATTTCCATATACTTTGGCGCGAACTTTGATTTTTGTTCATCATTGTAATTCTTTTTTTAATAAGTGAAACATTGAAATTATTTGTTATTTGTGCTATAGCCTTAGAATAAGAGAGTTGCAAGAGGTGAAATTGGTAATGCGCCGCCTCGCAGCCGGATTGCAGCACGGCACGGTCTGCCAGATATTCCAGATTGACGCGGATTTCCTTCCTCAACAGCCAAACGCACGGGTTGAGCCAGCAGACCGCGCAGACGATTTCGGACACAACCGTATCAAACGAATGCCCCTGCCGGACGTGCGTTTCTTCATGCAAAAGGATTTCTTTCAGTTCGCGTTCCGCATAGTGTGCGGGGTCTAAAACAATCCAGCCAAAAAAGGAAAACGGCGTTTGAAGCCCTTCTCTGACACGAATTGGCATACCGTACAAATTTATTGCAGCAGTTTTCCGCACAGTCAACAGCACGCTGACAAATTGCACCAATAGCCTGATAATCAGGCATAAAGCAATAGCAAGATAGAGCGCAGAAGCGATTGTGAGGATGGAAAAAGCGGGCACCGAAGTCGTTTCGACACCTGCAACGATAAATGCGTCCAAATAAACGACCGGCAAAACAGCCCCTTCCGTTGCCATAGGCGAAGGCAAAACGCGGTTTGACATATCCACAAAGGGATATAAAAAGGCAATGAACAAGACCGCGAGCAGCACGATGCGCTTCCAGCGAAAGAACGTATCTTGCCGCAAAAACAGGCGGTACACGCTGTACAAAAACAGGATGCCGACATTGACCTTGATAAAATAGACTAACAGTTCCATATTAGTTATGAGTTATGAGTTATGAGTTCGATTTTTAATCATTTGGATGATTTCTTCCAAATCCCTTTCCGACAGTTTTTCTTCCTGTGCGAAGAAACTTACCATTTCTTTGTAGGAATTTTGAAAATAATTTTTCGCCAAATCCGACACATAGTGACTTTTGTATCTGTCCTGCTTGATTTTCGGACGATACTCGTAGGTGTTGCCATACAGCGTGGCAGCGACATAACCCTTGGCTTCCAGCTTCTTCATAATGGTTGCCACGGTCGTGTAGGGCGGTTTGTTGGCTCCCGGATATTTGTCGCGGTAGTCCTTGATAAACCCTTTCCCCTGTTTCCAGACAAAAAGCATCAATTGCTCTTCCTGAGGTGTTAATTGTTCCATAATCGTCAATTCATTTATGATTTCGGCTGCAAATCTACGCATTTTCCGTAGAACTCACAAGAGTTCCGTAGATTATTTCACGAATTTAACAAAGTTTAACCTTTGGGGCTAAACTGCAACTCCAGGCTTTCTGCCTTTTGGGGAAATCAGGATGGTGCTCAATTGCAAAAAAACGCCTAAATCTTTTTTTTGAGGCGCTATTTTTTGCAAACGGTGTTTTGTCCCGCATGAACAGCAATATCGTGCCGCACAATTCCCGGTAGAACCATTTTTCATAGCACTCGAAATTATTTTTTAGCCGAAAAATCAAAAAAAATTTGCTGATTAAAAAAAATGTTGTACCTTTGCGCCCGCGTTTGACAAAAATGGTCCATTCGTCTATCGGTTAGGACGCCAGGTTTTCATCCTGGAAAGAGGAGTTCGACTCTCCTATGGACTACTGAAAATAAACAATTTAAAAACAGGATTTAAAGATGGCAAATCATAAATCATCAATTAAACGCATCCGTCAAACGTTGAGCAGACGCTTGGCAAACCGCTATTATGCAAGAACAGCCCGTAATGTTGTCCGCGATTTGCGTGCCACAACCGACAAAACGCAGGCTGATGAACTTTACAAAAAAACGAGCGCGATGTTGGACAAATTGGCGAAGAAAAACGTCATTCACGCCAACAAAGCAGCCAATTTGAAATCCAAATTGGCGCATCGCATCGGCAAATTGGCAGTGGCGTAAAAAAGTTTTTCCCAACACTCTGTTTGCAGGCTTTGGAAACCCGTATCACATGATACGGGGTTGTTTCGTAGGTATGAATTAGTCGGCAAAATAGCGTTACTATACAGCACCGGGCTTAAGTCAACAGGAAAGCCCGTGATGCCGATTGTTTGTTTACCTGCGATGTTAGAGAAGACAGTTGTCCCGCAACCTGATGGTTGCGGCTATTTGAAAGGCAAGTAATGGCGACTGACCGTTCTTGCATGCAGTATCAGCAATGGAGTGTAGTTGGGCAAAGCCTTGAGCACCGGTCAGAGACCTGAAACAACCGGAGTTCTTAAGTTTGATTTTAAATGCCCGTATTGCTCGCTCCGAAGCATTGTTATCCGGAGGCACATTCTCATCTTCAAGAAAGTAAAAGAGGTAATCCCGATACTTTATCAGTCGCTTTTGCAAGGTTTTGATTTTTTCGTGAGCCTTGTCAATTGGTTCGTCAAGTAAGACTTGCAGTCGTTCTTGGATGCGGGTCGTATCTATTTTCCCGACTGCATCTTTTCTCAGTTGTAGGGCATCCAAAATCAGTTGTTTCATTCGTTTGCTCCAAGTCTGTTTTTCGTACAACTGGGAAGCATAAATCAGGTCGCGTAGAATATGAGAAGTGCATATTTGATGCGTTTTGACATTGGCACTAAAATAGCCGGCTAGACAATCTGTTACAAGCACTGACATCGGAAGTCCCTCCGGCATCATTTTCTCAAACTCTTCTTTTTTGCGCGTAAGTCCCGCTTTGATGTATGTGAGCTGCTTGTTTTGAATCACCCACGCCCACATTGTTTTTCCATTGACAGAACACGTTGTTTCATCTGCCCCAATAACAGGACTTGTGGTAAGACCAAGTCTGATGGTTTCGAAAGCCGGAGATGTGCGGTATACCATGCGGTCTAAAATGTTACCGATGGTGCCAGGGGACATAGATAGTCCACAAAACTCGTTCATCGTATCGGTCAGCCTTTGGTAAGGAAGCCGCTGACGGATATTGAAATAGGTGACGGCAGCTTCAACGCCGGAACCATAGCTAATCCTGGAATTAACCCCTACCGGAAATTCACCATCATTAACCCAACCACATTGGCAAACCTTACGCATTTTGTGATATTCTTTCACTATGGGACGAATGGGCGGAAGGTCTATTTCTTGACGAATTTCCAACATGCGTGCTTCCACTGCGGATAAATCCTCCCCACAATGAGTACAAAAACAGGCACAAAGGTCAATTATTTCATCCGGTTTTTGCATCGTCAGCGTTTTGCCTACATGTCCTTTTTGACCGCCAACCGGACGACCGGTCTTTTGGCGAAGGTTCACTTTTTGGGTGCCGATAGGGTCTTTACTGGAAGGAAGATGGCTATTCTGACTGGTTTTAGGGTGCTCATAACGGGACAAGCGTGCGCGTAAGTCGGCGATCTCCTTGTCTTGAATCTCAATTGCTTTTTTTT
>BBRT01000104.1 GCA_001417715.1 Candidatus Symbiothrix dinenymphae | reverse complement strand
CTATTCTACTGGCGATTCATATTCCAACCCAACCTGCTCATTATTACCGCTAATCGTCGAATAATACTCCGCAAACACAGGCAGAGTTAGAATCCTATTTTGACCCCCATATTGAACAGATGAGCCAAAAGGAAGAACTGACCAAACAGCAAACAATAGAGAAAATCAAATACTGGTACGATGGCTATTCGTGGGATGGTGTCAATTTTGTATATAATTCGTTTTCAACATTGTTGCTTTTCGATATACAAGAGTTTAAAGACCATTGGTTTTCAACCGGTAGCCCCACTTTTATAGTCAATATTCTAAAAAAACACAATGATGTGCAGTCGTTGATGGTGCCATTTCAGATGGAGGCTACAGACTTCGACAGTTTTGATATTCGGACGATAAACCCGCGCATATTGATGTTTCAAACGGGCTATTTGACAGTAAAAAAGAAGGAACAAGACCCGTTTGGTGTAACTATGCTCTACACGCTGGGTGTTCCCAACGAGGAGGTCAATCAGGCATTAACGCGCCATTTATTAGCCAATTATGCCGAAATTTCGTTGCCGGAAGTGAACGAGGGATGCCGGCAAATGATGCGGCAACTTGTGTCGGGCGATTCGCAACAGTTTGAGCGCAGCCTGCAAGCCATGTTTGCGCGCATTCCCTACCAATTATGGGGCAGCGATGAAAAATATTATCATTCCATGTTGCTGCTGTGGCTGAATGCATTAGGCTTCAAGCCGGATGCCGAAGTGTGCACCGACAAAGGGCGAATAGATGCCGTGTGGACGTGGCAAGAGCGGGTTGTGATTGCCGAAGTGAAATATGCTGCAAGTGACGGCGATAAAGATGCTGCAAGTGATGGCGGTAAAGACATTGCAGACAACGCCGCTACAACAGCCAAATTATTAGACACAGCATTGGCACAAATTCGCGAAGTCCGCTATTATGAGCGTTATGCGGGCGAGAACAAGCGCATCGCATTGCTGGGAGTGGCATTTGTGGGGAAAGAGATTGCTTGTAGGATGGAAGAATTATCTTCATAACTTATTCAAAGTCAATAGATTGCATATAATCGACTACACATAACTATGCACCCCACCCAGAAAATAGCTCACCCCGAAGAATGTCATCAAAACGGCGAGAAATGCCAGCGCGCAATGACACGGGGCAAGCCTGCAATGGCTATTTTTTGAACAAATGCCGATGATGCCCAGAATGGCAAAGGAAGAGCCTGCTTCTCAGCACGCTCTTCCGAAATATAAAAAAATCGGCTATTTCTCCCTGTCGCAAGTGCATAGTGCCACGCTCCCCCACAAAAAAGGTAACAAAAGCCCCAATCACAATAACCAGCAACCCCAAATGCACCCATCTAACAAACCACATCACTGTCATAATACAACCTCTAAACTCCTGACTTCGTCATTGCGACACCCAAAATTGATTTAACCCCATGAGAATCGGATATTTGAAGCGCGAAGTTTTTTTTCAGAGCCATTCGATTCTCGCGGGGGTAATATTTTTCCGGAGGAGGAG
>BBRT01000103.1 GCA_001417715.1 Candidatus Symbiothrix dinenymphae | reverse complement strand
TTGCCGCGTTCCACGCCTCCTGCTTCTTGCGACCATGTACCGTTTTTCCACGTTTTGAGCCTTGTGCGGGAAATCCAGTCGCCGGTGAACGGATTCAGGTTTTCATCTATCCACGGCACAACCGTCCCATCGTCCTTTTTGAGGTGATGAGAATGGGCATACACTTTCAGAAGGTCGAGATAATCTTTCTTCGTGATGACCTTTTGCTGCTCCGTTTGCAATAAATTAGCCAGACCGAGGAGCGTCATTGAGGTGCTCATCGGCCACGTGGGACCATTCCACTGACATTCGTGACCTTTGTAGGAAATCGTGAATTGCGGATGCGACTGTTCTGCAAATGTGGGACCAAATGGCGCGTAAAAATGCTTTTTGTCCATCAGAAATTTCCACGCAACAGCATGTTCCGGTTTTGCAAGTCCGAACATCCAGGGAGCATAGCCACAAAGTTCGCGAACATCCGCGAGTGTCGGTATCTCCTTGGCTGCACCGATTGCCGAAAACTGCTGCGGGTGATTTTCCCAAAGTTGCAGCACTTTGAAAAATTGCGCATCTTTGTCCCAAAGCGTTTCCAGCATCTTCTTTTGCAAGTCGGCTGCTTTCTGTGTAAACCGCGTTTGCTGTTCCTTGTTACCCAAAAGTGCGGCTATTTTCGCGATGGCTTGAGCATCGGCAATCATCGACGAATTGATGACCGGTCGCAAACCCTGACCACCGATAGAGATTTCAGTCCCTTCATAGCCATCAATTTGCCAAAACAGCTCATGTTTCGCATCGAAATGGTCGCCTTCCCACGCTTCAAAGTTCTTAATTAAATCCGGAAACAGGTCTTTGATAACCGCATCGTTCCCTGTCACCAAATAGTTATTGTATAAAGCGTATGCCACAGGAAAAACATACGCTCTGACGCTTCCGCCTCCCCGCAGCCAGTAATAGGAATAGGCTTTCAGGTATTCGCTGTTGTGCAACCAGCGTCCCTCGCCGTAATGCAACGCCGCCGCACAATTGATGGCATTGTACTTCCCTGCCCATCCAACCTTGGGCAAAAATTCCGTAATCACAAACCCTTCGGGCGTTTTTTGGATATGCTTGCGGTAGGTCCACCAGCGGAAATAGTATATTTCCTCCAATTCCTTGTCGGGACATTCAAAGCGGGGGATATTCTTCGTCAGAAAATCAGCCGCTTCGCTGTTCGGAACAAACTGTACATAGAGCTCTTCATCTTTTTGATTGAATCGTTCCACATATTCTTTTACCACAGATGGTGGTATGACATTTTGACTTTGGCTGGGGAAAATCAACCCTACTGATGCCAAATAACTAACTAACAAACATTTCTTCATTTTCATTTTCATTTTTATTTTTAATTTAATTATTTTTCAATTGTTCAATCCTGCAACCAACATCTTTCCCACTGAACGCAATGCCCATCAGAATGACTTTCCGGTCAAGAAATTGTTCGTAATACCGTTTATCATAAATTTGTGCTATTGCTTGCTTGAGCAAAGTTTTCAATTTCGTTTTGGCATGATATTTCAGTTCTACCACTATCGCCAGTCCGGGTTGCAGCAAAACTGCATCCATAC
>BBRT01000102.1 GCA_001417715.1 Candidatus Symbiothrix dinenymphae | reverse complement strand
CGAAAAAAAGTAGTACCTTTGTACCCGAAGTCGCGGGGTGGAGCAGTTGGTAGCTCGCCAGGCTCATAACCTGCAGGTCATCGGTTCGCGTCCGGTCCCCGCAACACTCAAAAAAACTTTTCCTGCACGCTATTTATACTCATCCCACCTCTTAATCGGAATATTTGTCATATCAATCTCACAAAACGCGTGGATAAACGCAGAGGCGAGGCGCGAATTGGTGAACAGCGGGATGTTGAAGTCAATGGCTCCACGGCGTATTTTGTAGCCGTTGGAGAGTTCGCCCTCCGTGAGATTTTTCGGGATGTTCACCACCAAATCAATCTGTTTTTCGCGAATCAACGTCAATGCGTTGGGTTTTCCGTTTTCGTCCGGTTGCGCCACGAGGATGGACGGGATGTCGTTTTCCCCCAAAAAGTGGTGCGAGCCATCGGTGGCGTAAATCACAAAACCATTGTTGTGCAGCAACTTACAGGCATCGAGCATATCCACTTTCGACTTCGTTTCGCCGCTTGAGATGAGGATGTTTTTCTTCGGGATGCGCATCCCCACCGACAGCATCGCTTTGAGCACCGCCTCGTAATAATCGTCGCCGATGCAGCCCACCTCGCCCGTGCTCGCCATATCGACCCCCAACACGGGGTCGGCTTTTTGCAGGCGCGAAAACGAGAATTGCGAGGCTTTGATGCCCACGTAGTCCAATTCAAACTCGCTCTTGTTGGGCTTTTCAACCGCTTCGCCGAGCATCACGCGCGTGGCAAGTTCTATAAAGTTGAGTTTCAACACCTTAGATACGAATGGAAAACTGCGCGAAGCACGCAAATTACATTCGATGACCTTAATATCATTGTCTTTCGCCAAAAATTGGATGTTGAACGGACCGGATATTTCGAGCGCAGAGGCTATTTCGCGGGCAATCTTCTTGATGCGGCGCACCGTTTCGACATACAATTTCTGCGGCGGAAATTGAATCGTGGCATCGCCCGAATGCACGCCGGCAAATTCGATGTGCTCCGAGATGGCATACGTCACGACTTCGCCCTTGTTGGCAACCGCGTCGATTTCGATTTCCTTCGCGTTCTGAATAAATTTGCTCACCACCACCGGATGTTTCTGCGACACATTCGCCGCCAATTTCAGAAACAGATTCAGCTCCGTTTGGTTGGAGCAGACGTTCATCGCGGCACCAGAAAGCACGTAGGACGGGCGCACAAGCACCGGAAAGCCCACTTCCTCCACAAACTTGTCGATGTCGGAGAGCGAACTCAACTCCTTCCACTGCGGTTGGTCGATGCCCAAGCGGTCGAGCATTGACGAAAATTTGTGCCGGTCTTCGGCATTATCAATATTTTTCGCACTCGTGCCGAGAATTGGCACACCGGCTTGGTCGAGCGACAGCGCGAGATTGTTCGGGATTTGCCCCCCCGTCGAGAGCACCACGCCGTGCGGATTTTCCAGTTCGAGAATGTCCATCACGCGCTCAAATGTGAGTTCGTCAAAATACAGGCGGTCGCACATATCGTAGTCGGTGGACACCGTTTCGGGATTGTAATTGACCATCACGCCGCGCCAGCCGCGCTTGCGAATCGTTTCCAGCGCAT
>BBRT01000101.1 GCA_001417715.1 Candidatus Symbiothrix dinenymphae | reverse complement strand
TGAAAGATGTAGATACATGGCAAGAAGAAAATCTGACTGAAAACCAGACAGTTAAAAGAAGAAAAACGCTGTTGGCTTCGTAGGAAAAATGGAGAACGGTTTGAACACCCTACCCTACGGGATAAAACACCGCTTGCGAAATAATAGCACCTGAAAAAAAAGATTTAGTCCATATCCATAAATTATAAATATCAGAAGCAAAAATATGTAGCCTCAGTAGTTTCACTACTTGGTAATCACCAGCTCTTGCTCCAAAAGTGGGAGCCGTTGTGCTTTTGTGCGTGTTGGCGATGTGCTTCCGATGTATAATTTGTGTTTGCCCGGTGTTACTTTGGGGATGCCTGCGGCATCTACTATGGCAAATTGTTCGGGGCTGAGATTGAACTTTACCTGGTGGCTTTCGCCTGCTTTCAGGGATATTCTTTCGAAGGCTTTGAGGGCGTACAGGGGTTTTTGACCGTCATAATCGGAGTTCGATACATACAGTTGAACCACATCTTCGCCGGCGCGTTTGCCGGTATTGCGCACCATCACGTCAATACTGACGGTGCCGTTGCTTTTCACCGTTTGGCTGTTGCTGACCAATTCATAGTTGAAAGTCGTATAACTCAAGCCATACCCGAACGGATACAGCACCTCGCCATCGAAATAGCGGTAAGTGCGATTTTTCATTTCATACGAATTGAAAGGCGGCAGGTCGCTGTCTTTTGCATAAAACGTGACCGGCAATTTGCCCGAAGGGTTGTAGTCGCCAAACAGAACATCTGCAATAGCATTGCCCGCATCTTGCCCGCCATACCAGACGTTGAGAATGGCGGGGATATTTTCCGACTCCCAAGGCGTGGCAATCGCACTTCCGGTCATCATCACAAACACCACAGGGATATTCTCGGCATGCAACGCCTGCATCAAAGTCGTCTGCACTTTCGGCAACAGGATGCTCCTGCGGTCATCAACTCCCTTTGTCCTCTCTATCTGAGGCGAAATACCGCCTACATATATGACAACATCATAACCTTTGAGACGTTTGGCTAAAGTTGCAATTTCTTCGCTGCTTTTTTCGGAAGGGAGCACGAAATCAATGCCTTTTTCGTAGGTAATGGTAACATTCTTTAACTTACTTTGTATCGCCTTCAGTGGCGTACTTATCGTGGTTGGAACGCCGTTGTAACTGCCCAGCAGCGTTGTTTCATTGTCTGCATTGGGTCCCACAACCGCCACTTTTTTCAATTTTTTGCTCAGCGGCAAAATATTTTTATCATTCTTTAACAACACGATAGACTCCCGCGTGATTTTAGCCGCCAAAGCCTTGTGGGCAGGCGATTCTAATGTGGAAACGGGTATTTTGGCATAGCTCACGGCTTCTGCGGGGTCAAACATACCCAATCGAAAACGGATAGTGAACAGGCGTTTGAGGGACACATCAATTTGGGTTTCCGTAATCAAACCTGTTTTCACTGCATCTACCAATGCTTTGTAGGCTTCCCTGCCGCAATCAATATCTGTGCCGTGAAAGACAGCATCGGCCGCCGCATGAGCCGCATCGGGATGGGTCTTGTGGTGTTTATAGAAATTATCTATCGCCTCGCAATCCGAAGCCACATAGCCGGAGAAGCC